>JAJFID010000402.1 GCA_021775325.1 Rhodospirillales bacterium | reverse complement strand
TCCCTCAAGTCTGGGAATCAGGCAGCGCCCACAAAAAGTGGGCTCTACCGACAGCACCAGGGGCCTGTCTGTCTGAAAATCCTGAAAGGTGCGGACGGCGCCTCGAAGCTGGTCAAACGCCGCCTGTAACCCCGGCAACAGGTCGCGCCCGGCCGTGGTCAGTTCAATACGCCGATGTTCTCGGGCGAACAGTTTAACACCGAAGAAATTCTCCAGGTCGGCAATCAGATGACCAATGGCACTGGCGCTTACGTGAAGCTCCGCCGCTGCATCCTTGAAGCTCATGTGGCGGGCGGCTGTCTCGAATGCGCGCAGGGCATTGAGGGATGGCATGACATGGGGGGAGGCGGGCATGGCTGCATTCATTATTGGATAATAGCGGAGTTAATCTCCACTGAACAGGAGAACTTGTCATTTGCGGAAAATCGTTAGTCCACGTATATCAGTAATCACAGGCCAGTTGCGGCCAAACATGACAACAGATTAACTAGTTTAAAAAAGGAGAAAGACAATGACCAAATTTGAAACATTCGCAGGTTACACCGGCTCCGAAATGGAACGTGCAGCCTTGGTCAGCGGTGTCTTCCCAACGGAATCAGCGCTGGAACGTACGATCAAACAGCAGGCAGCCAAAGTACTGGCCCGTATTGCTGGTTACATTGATCCGGCAGCGGTCCGTGGCTTCGCCACCCCGACAGGCGCATCTCCCTGCTGAGATCATAGACGGGCGTTAACATAGAAGGGTCTCATCCACCTTTCTCCCATCCGATACCAAACGCCCAGACAAAAAGGCCGCGTCTTTCCCCGGACGCGGCCTTTAATGTTTGGAATGTGCCAGAATGCAGATTCTGCATTCTGGTTGCTGCAGCTTACGCGGCGAATTCCACACCTTTTTCCTTGAGCGCGGTTTCCAGCTCGCCGGTTTCGTACATTTCGCGAATAATGTCACAACCACCCATGAACTCGCCTTTGACGTAGAGCTGCGGGATTGTGGGCCAGTTGGCAAACTCCTTGATGCCCTGACGAACTTCACCGTCCTGCAGCACATCCACGCTTTTGAATTTGACCTGCAGATTGCTCAGCAGTGTGGATACAGCGGCGGAGAATCCGCACTGTGGCATGAGAGGACTGCCCTTCATGAACAGTACCACGGAATTTTCGTCCAGTTCCGCCTGAATGCGGTCGAATGCGGGATTGTCACTCATAATTCGGTATCCTTTACCTGATCCGTCGTAAACAAATTAGTCCGGCGCGCCCGTCTGCAACGCCAGAGCATGCAATTCTCCACCCATACGTCCCTGCAGCGCCGCATAAACCAGCTGGTGCTGTTGAACCCGTGATTTACCACGGAATGCCTCGGAAACCACGTTAGCCGCGTAATGATCGCCATCGCCGCGCAGGTCTTCGATGCTGACCTGTGCATCGGGCAGGGCTTCCTTGATCATGCGTTCGATTTCGCTGGCTTCCATAGCCATGGTCGGTGTCCTTTGAAGCATGGGTTGTTGTGCGCAGGATATGGCCTGTTAGACGCCCGGCGTCAACCCTTCACGGAGTGTGGTTTTGGTATCGTGCCAGACACTTGGTGCTGTTACGCCTGACCCGCCATATAATCTGGTAACCAGCCTTCGTGTGCGTCGCGTAACTCATCCAGCGATACATTGCCGCGCTGGGTCATTTCCTGATTGATGACAATGGCATTGCCGCCGGTTTCCCCGATGATCAGCGCGGAAACGTCGGCCTGACGAGCAGCACTGATCAACGCACCTGCCCCTTCCTCGCTGGTGGTCAGGATATAACGGGCCTGGTCTTCGCCAAACAGCCAGTCGTTAAGTGGGCATTCGTGCACCATGTTGGGCTCAATCTTGCAGCCAATATTGCCCGCCAGCGCCATTTCTGCGACAGCGACCAGCAGACCACCGTCAGATATGTCGTGACAGGCAGAAACCGCGCCATCCAGAATTTGCTCGCGTACAAAATCGCCATTGCGGCGCTCGCGACCCAGATTGAGCGCGGGCGGCGTGTAGGTTTTGTCCAAGCCGTCCGTCAGCGAGAGATAGATGCTCTGGCCGATATGACCAAAATTATCACCAATGAGAATGATAATCTCGCCAGATTCCTTGAAGGCCAGCGTCATGGCCCTGGACACATCGTCAATCAGCCCGACGCCGCCAATTACCGGGGTTGGCAGAATGGCCTTGCCCTCGGTCTCGTTGTAGAGCGATACGTTGCCCGACACGATGGGGAAGTCCAGTGATTTGCAGGCTTCGCCCATACCCTTCACGCAGCCCACGAACTGACCCATGATTTCGGGTTTTTCAGGATTGCCGAAGTTCATGTTGTCTGTACAGGCCAACGGCGTAGCACCGGTAGCGGTTATATTGCGCCAGGCTTCGGCAACGGCCTGCCTGCCGCCCGCCACCGGGTCGGCCAGACAATAACGCGGTGTGCAGTCGCTGGTGATAGCCAAACCCTTGCTGGTACCATGTACCCGAACAATCGCCGCGTCACCGCCGGGTCTGGCCACGGTATCGGCCATGACCATGTGATCGTACTGTTCCCAGATCCAGCGTTTGGAGGCAAGGTCAGGGCTGGCCAGCATGGCTTTCAGCACAACATCCGGCGCAGCTCGCGCCAATTCTCCCAGAACCGTCGCGATGTACTCTGCCGGCTCTGTCTCCACCCATGGCCGGTCATACTCCGGTGAGGCCTCGGCCAGTGGGTCGATAGGCAGATCGGCAACAATCTCGCCGCCGTGGCGCAAAATCATATGGCCCGTATCGGTGAGCTTGCCGACGATGGCAAAATCCAGCTCCCATTTTTCGAAAATCTTGCGGGCCTCATCCTCACGCCCCGGCTCCAGCACCATGAGCATGCGCTCCTGGCTTTCCGACAGCATCATCTCGTAGGCCGTCATGCCCTCTTCGCGCTGGGGCACGGCATCCAGGTCCAGTTCCACGCCCATACCGCCCTTTGAGGCCATCTCGAACGACGACGATGTTAGTCCAGCCGCACCCATGTCCTGGATGGCCACAATGGCGTCCGTTGCCATCAACTCCATGCAGGCTTCCAGTAACAGTTTTTCGGTAAATGGATCGCCGACCTGTACCGTAGGTCGTTTTTCTTCCGAATCCGCGTTGAATTCGGTCGACGCCATAGTCGCGCCATGGATGCCGTCGCGCCCGGTTTTGGCACCCACATAGATGACCGGTTTGCCAACGCCCTTGGCTTCCGAATAGAAAATCTTGTCGGTATCGGCAAGGCCCACAGTCATGGCGTTGACCAGTATGTTACCGTTATAGGCGGCATGGAACTCGCATTCGCCACCCACGGTGGGAATGCCCATGCAATTCCCGTAACCACCGATACCGGCCACCACACCGCCGACGAGATGCCGTGTCTTGGCGTGGTCGGGGCTGCCAAAACGCAGCGCATTCAGATTGGCGATCGGTCTTGCGCCCATGGTAAAGACGTCGCGCATGATGCCGCCCACACCTGTGGCCGCGCCCTGGTAAGGCTCGATGTAGCTTGGGTGGTTGTGGCTTTCCATCTTGAACACGGCGGCCTGTCCGTCACCGATATCGATGATACCGGCGTTCTCGCCCGGACCGCAGATTACCCAAGGTGCCTCGGTGGGCAGGGTCTTCAGCCACTTTTTTGATGATTTGTAGGAACAGTGCTCCGACCACATAACCGAAAAGATACCCAGTTCCGTATGGTTGGGTTCACGCCCCAGAATTTCAAGAATCAGGGTGTATTCTTCGGCGTTCAAACCGTGTTCTGCAATGGTATTGGGGGTGACTTTGACGGTGTTGTCGCTCATGCAGCTTTCATAGCAGATGGAGCCTGATTAGCAACGCCGGAATTAGCGTTTTCACAGGCGGATTCAGAGCGAATTTGAGGCTTCATTCATGGTGTTACCCAGGTCGGTACCGATGAGGGTAATGCCGGCGATCAGGGCGACGGCGATTAATGCCGCCAGCAGGCCATACTCGACGGCTGTTGCGCCCCGACTGTCGTTGATCAGATGTTTCAGGGTAAACATAGCTGTTCTCCAGTCACCGCCACGGACGGCGCTCTTTGCGTTTGTTTCCTGTTCTTGTGCGGTCAGCACGGGCGACAGGGGTGATCGTAATGCCACGAGGCAGGCGTAATTTTGATCGTGAGTCCGGCTCGGTTGCTTTTGCCTGAGAACTGCCAAGGCCATCAAACAACGGTACCTCACCATGTTTGAAAATGGGAATCAATATCACCCCGGCGACAGCACCGCCGATATGTGCCCACCAGGCGACGTTTCCGCCACCCCCTGCAACCACATTGAAAACCTGTAGACCCAACCACATACCCAGCACGATCCAGGCGGGAATGGCTACAACAAACCGGAACGCCAGGGTGTGAATGGGCACTTTGGGGTGCAGGATCAGATAGGCACCAATGACCCCCGATATGGCACCTGACGCGCCAATCATGGGTGTTTCGGATTGGGGATCGAACCCGGCGTGAACAAGCGCGGCCGCCACCCCACACAGTCCGTAAAATCCCACAAATCGCCAATGCCCCATGGCGTCTTCCACGTTGTCGCCCAGGACCCACAGGAACAGCATGTTGCCGATCAGGTGCATCCAGCCACCGTGCATGAACATGGATGTTACAAGTGTCAGATAGTCGGGAACCATGACCATGTCCGGCGGCAGGTCGCCATAACCAAAGATGACAGCCGGAATTGCACCAAGACCCAGAACAGCCCGTTGCGCGCTCTGCGGATCAAGCGACTGTTGCCACAGGAACACCAACACGCATACACCGATCACAGTGACGGTGATGTACTGAAACGGAATCCGGTTAAGCGGATTGGAGTCGTAAAGCGGTAAAAGCATATTCTGTGGTCCTGAGCTCGCTCAGTTCATCGGGAGGCTGGAGATTCCGAGCGCAGGTGTCAGTTGTCGGCGAAGATGATTTCCACTCGACGGTTTTGCACTTCACGTACATTATCACCCGTCGCAACCAGTGGCTGGGCCTCACCATGCCAGTGAACATCGATCTGCTCGCCGGAAATGCCCATGTTGAGCAGAGCCTGCATGACAGCTTCCGCGCGTTTGCGAGACAACTTCATGTTGAATGATTTTGTGCCTGACGTATCTGCATGTCCGGTCGCCTCAATTCGGGTAATGCCGCCATTGCGGGCGTTTTCCGCAGCCTGCCGGATCACGTTTAAACTGGTGCTGTCCAACCTGGCGTCGTTCCAGTCAAACAGGATACGATATGCCCGGGGAAACTGTGGCAGCGCCGGGGCGGCGGCGGTTTCCGTATCTGCACCTGCTGCTGCGGCTTCTTCTATCACGTCCGGTTCGGGGGCGGGTTGCGTTTCCGTATTCCCGGTCGTCGTATTCGTGGTCCCTGTGGCTTGCGCTGTCGTCGTTTCCGGCATTTGGGTATCATCTTCACCGACCATGGGCATGGTTGACTCGGTGGAACCCAAATCAAAGCGGATACCGAGCATGACGGACTGATGGGCATATTCCTGATCAACCGACGTGCCGCTTGCTGCTGAGTAACCCAGATCATCGGTGGCGAAGTAGCGGTAATCGGCAGTCAGAGACAGGGCATCACTGAGAGAGTACGCGACGCCGACCATAGCCTGATATGCCAGGACTGTGTCCTTGTCGTCGACACTGGTTGAGCCGACGGGTGACAGTCCGTTGGCTTCCACCTGTGCACCGCCAATGCCAGCCCCCACATAGGGTGTGAATGAGCCATCCATATTAAAGTCATAAAATCCGTTGATCATGGCACTGAGCGCGGTTACGTCACCACTCCCGTTCGAGCTGCCAATGGAATCGGCATCATTCCAGCGGTTCGCCAGTTCCACCTCGCCGCGGAGACCATCGGCGAAGGCATAACCCAGCGACAGCCCGATAACCGGACCAGCGTCGTAGTCGGCGCTGGTATCAATACCGGTTCCGTCGATATCAGAATCAGACGCCCATCCGCCACCACCGCCGAGTCCAACATACAGGCCATCCGCAGATGCCGGTGATACGGCAAGGATGCCGGTGGTCAGAAGGCAGGTGCAGGCTGTCAGGGATTTTTGAAAAAAAGTCAAAAAAATCTCCATGAACACGCAAAATGATGTGTATTTTTGGGCGGTTCGACGCTGCATATAGTATGAAAATGTGCGAATCGGGCGGAAAATCGCCGCTGCACAGATTCAGAGTCTCGGCTAAAACGTTGAATTGACGCCATTTTTGCCGCATTTGCCTAGGATTAATGAATACCCCGGGATTATACTATAGCTGGAGTCACCCGGCGAGTGCCGCAACCACGACGAACTGATCATTTCCGCTGCAAATCAGATTTTTCTGCCCAGCGGGATGATTTCCTTCGAGTCCTGATTGAAGGCGTCGCCCCGCCAGTTACCCAACCATCGATCAACGTCGAGGCCGGCATTTTCGAGCATGCGGGCAATGGATTGCTGCGGTGGAAACGCAATGTGGGAGGTGGCTGATTAATGTTGTTCACGACCGCCTGTCTGGCCGTCAGTCTGATAGTGGGTTTCGTATGTGACCACGCCTGTATCCGGGGCAAGGTATGCATCGATCCACGCGTCCACAAGACCCAGTTCCGGATGTTTGATCTGTCGCCGGGATTGTTCCGGTACCCAGGTCCGCCACGCTTCGCCCAATGGATTGCGGGAATCGAATATAAACCTGCCACCGGGTGCCAGGTGGGCTGCAATGGTGTCAATGACCGCCTGTTGATCCGCGGTTTTAAGGAACACCTGAAAGGCGTGCCCTGTTAGTACGACAAGCTCGAACTCTTGGCTCAATCGGATCGTGCGGGCGTCGGCCTCAATCCACGTGGTTCTGTGCCCACCCGGACGAGTTCGGGCGACGTCGAGCATCGCGGTGGCCGGGTCGACACCAACCGTTGATAGACCGTCGGGCAGACCGGCAATGAACTGCCCGGTACCACAACCGAGATCAAGAACCGACTGGGCCTCGCTCGCCAGAGTCAGGCAATACGCCTGATCCGGTCCCCAGGAGTTTTCCAAATCGTAGAATTGAACCAGATGCTGATCACGATAGAGTTGATCATCTGTGTCGTCTTGCAGGGGCATGTCAATTTTCGTGCAATGCCTTAAGCGGCGAGGGCTTCGACCAGCCCTTCAAACATGGGCAGGCCGTCGGTGCCGCCCAATGCCGGGTCCATGAGACGTTCGGGGTGGGGCATCATGCCCAACACATTGAGCTTTTCATTATAAATGCCAGCAATGTGGTCGATGGAGCCGTTGGGGTTGGCCTCATCGCTCAACGAGCCATCTTCAGTGCAATACCGGAAGGCAATGCGGTTCTCGCCCTGCAGCATCTTCAGCGTATCGGGATCGGCAAAATAGTTGCCATCATGATGGGCAATGGGAATGCGAATGGCGCTGTTGCTGACATATCGGTTGGCAAAGATGGTATCGTTGCGTTCGACCCGCAGCCACACATCGCGGCAGACGAACTTCAGGTCTGCATTGCGCATCAGGGCACCGGGCAAAAGGCCGCTTTCGGTGAGGATTTGAAATCCGTTGCAGATACCAAGAACTGGTACCCCGGCGTTCGCACGTTTGACGATTTCCCGCATGATCGGCGAGTTGGCAGCCATAGCCCCTGAACGCAGGTAATCGCCGTAGGAAAACCCACCCGGTACAACAATCAGATCAACGGCGGGCATATCGGCATCACCGTGCCAGACCATGACTGGCTCGCCACCAAACGAATGCCTGAGCGCCACCTGCGCATCACGATCACAGTTGGAACCGGGGAAGACAATGACAGCGGTTTTCATGATCAGCGGCTTTCAGTTTGAGGCCTAGAGCATTATCAGTTCACAAAGGTTCACAGATAGTGCTCTATGTTATTGATATTACGCAAATCCACCGTCACAAATTGACTCAATTTGCTCGGGTTTTGCTCTAACTTTCAATCTCGATGGCGTAGTTTTCAATGACCGTATTTGCCAGCAGTTTTTCACACATCTGCGCGACGTTTGTTCGCGCCGTCTCGGCGTCGGTTTCGTCCAGGGTCAGTTCGATCACTTTACCCTGTCGCACATCCTGCACACCGCCAAAACCCAGTGAATCCAGAGCGTTTTCGACGGCTTTTCCCTGTGGGTCGAGGACGCCGTTTTTCAACATGACGTGAACGCGTGCTTTCATTGCATAGTCTCCGGTCCGGGCATGTCACGTGGCCCGCTTTCTGGCAGAATCCCTAAGCGTCGGGCGACTTCCTGATAGGCTTCTTCCACACCACCCAGATCGCGGCGAAAACGGTCTTTGTCCAGTTTTTCGTTGGTTTTCACATCCCACAGGCGGCAGGAGTCCGGGCTGATTTCGTCGGCCAGGACGATGCGAACCTGTTCGTTTTCCCACAACCGGCCAAATTCCAGTTTGAAATCCACCAGCTTGAGGCCGATGCCGAGGAAAAGACCACACAGGAAATCATTGATGCGCAGGGACATGGCGACAATCTCGTCCAGTTCCTGTGGCGCAGCCCAGCCAAATGCCGTGATGTGTTCTTCGGTAATCAGCGGGTCGTTCAGTTCGTCGGACTTGTAGCAGAACTCAACGATGGAGCGGGGCAGTTCGGTACCTTCCTCCATGCCAAATCGCTTGGCCATGGAACCGGCAACAATGTTACGAATAACCACTTCCACAGGTACAATCTCGACCTCACGCACAAGCTGTTCACGCATGTTCAGACGGCGCACAAAATGTGTGGGAATACCAATATCGCCCAGCCGGGTCATGAGGTACTCGGATATGCGATTATTGATGACACCCTTGCCGGTTATGGTGCCTTTTTTCTGATTGTTGAACGCCGTGGCGTCGTCCTTGAAGTACTGAACAACGGTTCCCGGTTCGGGACCTTCAAAAAGAACTTTCGCCTTGCCTTCATAAATCTGTCTGCGTCTGGCCATGGCCATGATCCGTATAGGGAGTAAAACGGCGGGTTTTTCAGCTTCCGGACGGGAAACCCTGTGCGTGCCCACCGAGTAGTCTCGGTTAGTTTCCCTATAGCAGGTGCGCCCCTGACTGACAACGCCGCGCGTGTTCTAAGCAGGCAATTAGTCCTGAAATACGGGCCTCGTGAAATTCACAGATTTTTCTTGAAGTGATACCGGCGCACGCCGCCGCCAATTGTCTTGTTGTTCGCTTCGTTGGCTACCGCCTCGCGGACCAACTCGTATCCGGATTGACGATAAAATCGCAAGGCGTCTGACTGTATTTCAGACGTGCTGAGATCAAGACGGCGTATGCCCTGTTCCTGGCAGTATGTTTCAGCGTGATTCAACATGATCCTTGCGATGCCCTGTCTGCGGCAATCCGGGTCCACATACATGCGACGAAGTTCCATGGCGAATTCTCCCGCAGGTTCCAGGCCAAACATACCGACAACTTTTTCTTCCCGCAACGCCACCCAAAACTGCCCGTCTCGTTCGGCGTAGTATCCGGAGATGCGATCAATCTCCTCTGCCAGCGAACGGGTGATATATTCTTCGAAAACAGATTCCATACCCTGCGGCGCGAGCAGTCGATTAACAGTGACAAACAGTGCTCTTACATCCGTGCTGTGGGTCGAATCGAATGGTCGGATTGTGGTAACCTGGGGCATCGCGTTAGTATTCAAAACGAATCTGCACTGTGGTTCCAATCCCTAACGTGCTCTCAATGGAAAAGGTGCCACCGTTTAAATCAACCAGCCTTTTGACCAGTGGTAAACCGAGTCCGGTTCCCTTGTGGGTTCTGGTCATGACGGGACCTGCTCGATGAAAATTCTCCATGACTTTTGGCAGTTCCTCGGCGCTGATGCCGACGCCGGTATCACTGATCGATATTGACAAAGCTCTGCCCGTGTCGGTCTTGACGGAGATTCCCACCCGGCCTTCCTTTGGCGTAAATTTGATGGCGTTTGACAGTATGTTTATAAACATCTGTGACAGATGGCGGGGGTCAACAAAGATGGTTGGCAGAAAGTCAGGTATGTCGCGAACAACCTGAATGCGACGTTCCTCGGCGAACAAATCGACCATGACCAGACAGTCCATCAGCACGGAATGGATATCGGTTTCAAGAGGGAACACTTCCTCTTTGCCGGCTTCAATCTTGGACAGGTCGAGGATGTCGTTGATAAGCGACAGCAGGTGGATACCAGCATTGTTGATTTCCTCAACGTACTCCTGGTTCTTGGGGTTGCCCAAAGGCCCAAAAATATTGGTACTCAGCATCTCGGAATATCCGATAACCGCGTTCAGCGGCGTTCTCAGTTCATGGCTCATGGAGGCCAGAAAATCTGATTTCGCCTGATTGGCCTGTTCTGCTGTAAACTGGGCCAGACGCAGGCGTTCGCGAATGTTTATTTCCTGTGTGATGTCGGTAATGTGCCCGAGAATGTTCTCAGGGTTGCCGTCGCTGTCGAACAGATGGCTGGATTCCATGTGGGTCCAGATTTTGTGACCGTCTTTGTGAACGTAACATTTTTCGAATGTATAGGACTGAAACAGGCCTTGGATTACCCTGTTATCCAGATCTTCGGTCTCTTGCAAATAATCCGGATGGGTGAAATCGCGCCAGTTCCTGCCGAGTATCTCGTGCTCGTCATACCCGAGGATTTCACAGAATGCCCTGTTAACTTTGATATAGGTACCGTCCAGGGTATGAAGCGCAATACCATTGGTGTTGGTTTCAAACGTTCCGCGCAGTCGTTCTTCGTTTGCCCGTAATGCTTCGTGTTGTACCCGGCCCAGATGCCGCCTGGCGAACACGCTTGTGATAGCTGCCATGCAAAACAGAGCGATCATGGCGAGACTAAGGCGCAAATATTTTTCCGTCCGGTGAGAGTAGGTTGTAACTTCTTGTGCAGTTCGGATGTCGAGCGCAACAAAGAACTGATTGATTGGCTCCATGATGCCCGTCTTAGCCTCATGGTATGAAGGCCCATGAAGCAGTCGAAGCGCCATATCCCGGTCACTCTCGCCGGCAAGTCGAAGGCCCTCATCAGCAACGGTGAGTTCACCATTGATTGCGCGAATGGCCGCTTTTTCCAGATTTACCAATTCGTCCGATTTCCGTTTTGCTTCGCTCAACAATGCGAACTCTTCAACGGTAATGCCGTGTGCGGTCATTATTGACTCAAGGGACGCGGCCTCACTGTCAGGGACCGGAACGTCGTCAACATTGGTCATGAAATCCCAATAGATGCGATTGTAGTCGTGAGGTCGGGGTGCTTCGCCGTTCCGGATCGCAAGCACAGACTGAAACTGCCTTTCAAAACGTCTTTCACCGGTGGCGGCAAACGTTCGGACCAACCGTGTCAGGTCGTCGGAACTCTGGCGCAATTCGTCGGCCAGAAGATAGGACTGGTGACGATTCTCACCGCTTTTCAAAACGGCTTCGAGGCTTTGGAACAATAGAAACACGCATATCCCAAGTCCCACTAGGAAAAGGGCAGCAGCAAACTGCGATATTTTCAGATAATGCGAGACTGCGGAAGCGCCGTGCTCGACTGGTCCAGATTCAGTATCGTGATTGTTAACCATAACACGGCCAAGCTCAAACTAACGAATCCGGTTGCCTTGATTTTGACAATCAAATTCTGCCCAAATCCCCCTCCTGAACAATCTGTATCTTGCGGTTGTTATGCGGCTACAGCAATACACAATGACATTCTGTTGAACAAATCCCCGGCTTTACAGCATCACATCAAAATAGGGACTGTCGCCCGGCATGCCGGGGGCATACCGCCATATCGGGGCTGGTCGTTCACCGCTGTCGGGAACGCCGGATAACGCAAGCAGGGTAGATGACACAGTCCCGAAACCGGAATCTTCGTCTTCCTTTTCTGGTCGGATCGCCATGGAACCGCTCCAGCCTGCGCCCGACGCCCTGCTGCGGTCAGACATGAACGCCTCCCAGGCAAACCAGTCGCCCGTGCCCGGGTCTGGAACGGGC
>JAJFID010000401.1 GCA_021775325.1 Rhodospirillales bacterium | reverse complement strand
TGCCATCACCAATGAAGTAAGGAAAGCACCGGTTTTCCGATCCGGTGTACCGCGTATTCATCACTTCGCACGCTTTCTGATCCGGCTCAAAACCGGTCACACGGGCTACACCACGGTCAATCAGAAACTGATAGGGCTCGGGCTCGTCTTTGTTGGGGGCTGCACCCACATCAACAATACTGATCATCGTGTCGATGTTCAGAAGATCGTAGATGTGAAAGTCGGCCATATGGCGTTGCCTGCATCGTTGAAAAACTAATCGGCTCGAAAAAACAGTAGAGGCTGGACGGCAAATAACAAGCACGTCAACGATTGACTGGACTAAGAATCAATCCAGATATGTGAATTTCTTATGGTTCTTGCGGGCAATCAGGAACAGATTAGTCGGATCGCTCAGGAATATCCCCGCTTCGTCGTTACCGTCCGCGGGCAGCCATTCTTTTACGGTGTGAAATCCGGCCCTCTTCATGCAGGCTATGACCATATCCTTGGACGGTACAATCGAGAACTCGTCATCGTCGATAAATTCCTGGGTTTCCGGATCACTTAACCGAGCGACCGGTCCTTCATCGGCGATGACCCGGGTCTGTATGATGAGTGTTTCCCCGGTCCAGTCACTCAGGCGTTGACAGGCCGCCAGTACGTCATTGGTGTGGTAGAGAAAACCCAGGCAAAGTGTTACATCGAACATTTCTTCGGGAAAGGATACAGAATAGAAATCACCAATCCGAAAATCTATGGCAGCCATGCGGCTGTCCTTCTTCCCTTTCAGGTGCTGAAGATAATGAGCGAGTTGAATCCACAAGGTCGTAGAATCGAAACCAAGCCCTCGATCCATGGACCGCTCTGCCAAAGCAAAGGAGTAAACGCCACAGTTACAGGCGATATCCAGACAGGATTTTCCTTTCAAACCGTCAGGGTATTCTTCGTCAACCATCTGCATGACGCACGCAAACTTGGCATTGGTAAATTCCACATGGCCGGGGTGATCCTTTTGCAGGGAGTCGGTGGTCTTCAGGCCATCACCCAGATCAAGTTCATAAAAGCACTGGAAGTTATCCAGAACAGTTTGGGGGTCGTCATGACGAACGCCATAAAGCCATTGACGGAGATTTTGTAACATAGAGCGTTTGGTAGAATTCATTTCGAGCAGGCCCGCTATGCAACGGTGGTGTATTTATCGCTGGTCACACCCTTTGCACAGTTTGTAGTCGTCCAGGTTTCCTGACTTATGGGCAGCAATGAATTTTTCGTAAATCTCACCATGATAAATCTCGTAGATGCTTTGTGTTCGTAAATCTCCAAACACGATGTCCGCGTTATAATCATAACAACATGGCAGAACCCGTAAGTCCCAGGAGACATTAAAATGTTCCTGGCGATGTCCTTTTACAACCGAGCACATGTACGGGTTTTCGTCTGGTGCATTGAAATCGCGCCCGTCGCCAAAATTATGCAACCCCATTGCCGTGACTATAACGCCCAGTGGCTTAAGTTCGTTGAGCAGGTCGTCATACTCTTTTCCCTCTACCGGATCGTTTTTGATGGTGTCTGTCGTGTAGGGGTCCAAAATCTGCAAGATGATCGTGCAGGGGTTTCCCAGAGATTTGTTGAGTCTGGCAAGATACCTGAGATTGTCTCTGGCGGCATGAAAATCGCCACCATTCTGAACGGCCTCGTAGGTTTCTTCCTGAAAACCATACATGCTGACGACGATATTTCTGAGTTTCCCCTCAGTGAGCAACCTGTCGAAATATGCGTCGGGCCGTCGCACCCCCAGAGTAGTGAAGATCATGGATTGGGCGGCTGGGAAACTTTCATCGACCATGGCACTCTTCACGTGCAACAACGGATCAAATAGTGGCTCGCCGTAGCCGTGAAGATAGAAGGTGCTGCTGAATGGTTGCGGTAAATTCGTTTCTTCCACATATTCCTGCAGACGATCAAGGACCAGTTGATAGTCCTCCGGTGTCATAATGCCGGTTGGTCGCGACATCTTTTCCCGCGGACACATATTGCAGGTGTATTTGCATGAGTTCGTATTCTCAACGCGTATCTTTGTGAAGTGAATGCCGGTTACTTCGGCAGATTCACTTTTTTTTTGATCGGGTTTGGGTTTCAGAATGGCTTTGAATTCACCATTCATCATGACGAACTCACTCAAATCCCAGCGTGACATCAGTTTTGGCAGCCAGAATTCAGGTGGCTCGACAATGAGATGCGCGTTACGTCCGTCGGCCAGCGTTTTCAACGCTGGTCTGGTCGCGACTACAAGCAATACGGCGCGTTTTGCCAACCGTTTCAAGTCATCCAGGACGTCATCCAGGCATTCGGGCTCGATATGTTCCAGAACGTCCGTACATACGACAAGGTCGGCCGGTTCCGGCGGGGTGTCCTTACCTTCAATGCATGGGTCATATTCCTTGATGTCGACATTCATGCAGTCGTTCAACGTCCCCTTGCCACATCCGTAATCAAGGATGTCCGTTATGCGCGTTTCGTTCGCCAGCTCAACGACGAACTTCGCACTACTGGTGCCGGACGTGCCATAAGCCAAGTCTGAATTATGAAGGCGTCTGTTTTGCTCTCTATATTCTTCGCTGATTAGCGGCATGGAAGTCTCGCTCGTTACAATCTCAGGAGGAAATGTTGGTTATCGGGTTTCAACGCCCCTTTGTATGGAAGACTTTATGCGAATATGGTTAACGAGATGTTACTGTAGACCAGCGAAAGTCGACAAACTACCCATTCACCTAGAATATCTATCGACTGTTGTCAGTACACGAACGATCCGAGAATACTGTGGCATCTTTGTGCCGTCATGATTCGTCGTTTCCGGCTTTCTGGGCTCTGGCCATTTCGCGGACCACCTCTTTCATCTTCTTGTCCGCAGACCAATCCAATAGATTTCGTGCCAATGTTGCATCGCCGGCGCTGCTCCGAATTTCAGAAGTGCGAAACAGTTCCGGATCAGTTTCCACATAATCACGCCAGTCCAGATCGAAATAGGAGAATGCTTCAGCAACGAATTCCTCAAGGGTGTGGGACTCACCTGTGGCAATCACGATATCTCTCGGTTCATCCAGTTGCAGCATGCGCCACATGGCCTCGACATATTCCGGCGCCCACCCCCAGTCCCGGCGAATACTGAGATCACCAAGGACCAGTTTATCCTGCCGGCCCGCAGATATCTTCGCGGCACCAGAAACGATTTTCTGTGTTACAAAGCGTTCGGCGCGAAACGGTGATTCGTGATTGAACAGCAACCCTGAGCACGCATATATGCCGTATGCCTCCCGGTAAACGGATATCTGCCAATGGGCGGCAGCCTTTGCGACGGCATAAGGGCTTCGCGGCCTGAACGCTGTCAGTTCATTTGCCGTATGATCGCCCAGATCACCGAAACACTCGCTGGACCCTGCATTGTAGTATCGGATCGGCCGCTCAAGCATGCGAAGTATCTCCATGAAGTTCATGGTCGCAGCGGTAATGCTGTCCAGCGTCTCACCCGGCTGGTTGAACGACAATCCGACGGAACTTTGCCCAGACAGGTTGTAAATCTCGTCGGGATCAACCTTGATTATGGACTGCAGGACACTTCTGAAATCCATGGGTGATGCGGACAGGTACCCGATCCGGTCCCGAATTCCCAGGGCATCCAGATTACGGAAAGACGATAACTCGGCATCGCGTGACGTGCCAAAAACACGATACCCCTTGCCCAGTAACAATGCCGCCAGATATGCGCCGTCCTGGCCTGTGATGCCGAAAATCAAAGCGCTTTTTGCCATCTTTGTCCTATCAGGTTCTGCAGGTACTACGCGTCCGATGCCAGGGCATTTGCCAGTGCCTTGCTGACCCGGTCTGTGACCTTGTCCCAGTCCTCATCAATGGCACGTCGGAACAGGCGGATGGACTGGTACCACAGCGAGTCCTCGCGATTCAAAAACCAGTGCCACAACGGGACAGCCCCGACCATCGTCAGTGTGGGAATTCCAAGTCCTCCGGACAGATGAACGGTTGCGTTGGATATGGACACAACAATATCCACTGCGGCGATCTGGGCGGCAGACTGCTCGATGCTATCGAGCGCGGAGATATGAGGGTCGTTGTATATTTCAATGCCCATTTTCTCGCGTGCAAACTCGATGTCATCCTCAACTTCACCATACTGTACGCTTACAAAAGTGGCGTTGGGGGCGGCATCAAAGATTGGTTTCCAGTGCTCCAGCGTGATGTTTTTCCGGTCACTGTGCCGGGGGGTCTTGGACTTCCACGATATGCCGATGACGGGTCCCGGACCCAACGCCGTATAACGATCCCGACATTCCTGTTTAATGGTTGGGTCAGGAACCAGGAACTGGCCCTTTGGTTTGAAATCTGTGACCTTGGTCCGGTACCAGCGGGCAATGGATCCAATCGCTGTTTTATAGTCAAATTCGCCGTTCTCAATGATGGGGTCTGGCGGGACGGTAAGTGGCGCGACGGTTAACTCGGGGAATGATCGTGCAATAAGGGGCGCCAGCCGTGATTCACACTCATAGGTGATGCGGGCGCCTTCATCCAACAGATCAGGGATAAACGTCGAGAACATGATCTGTTCGCCAACCGCCTGTTCGCCGACGATTTGCAGGTGTTTTCCCGCCACCGGTTCACCGGCCCAGACCGGAACCGGGGAATCAACCAGGACCCTGTGTTTTGTTACATACCCCCATTCGAATTCTTCCCACCCGTGATGGAACTCCTCCCGCGCGAGATATACATGGGCCAGATTGTTATGGCCGTGAATTGACTTCGGATCAATCGCCACAGCCCGGAGATACAGTTCGACGGCTGCCTGAAACTCGGCTTGTCCATGCAGTGCCAGACCAAGGTTAATGATTCCGGATGGATTGTTTGGATCCTTCTGTAGTGAAATCTCGCCCATCTTTTTGGCTTCTTCCAGATCACCACTCAGGGCATAACTTCGGCACAGGTTCGCGTAGGAATTTGTGTATTCCGGATCCAGTTCAATACAGCGCAGCAGATTGGAAATAGAGTCTTCGTGTTCTCCCAGTTCGTCATGACAGTGCGCCAGATTGTAGTAGGCCTGCGCCAGGTTGGGATCCAGATCGAGAGCCTTTTTGGCAAACTCAATGCCTTCTTCGGGTGAGCCGAGTTCCTGCGCAGCGCCGCCAAGGTTCGTCCATCCTGTGGCGTAATCAGGGTTGTATTGAACAGATTTCTCGAAGGCGTTTCGCGCACTCGCCCAGTCCTCTTTGGCGTTGAAAATCGTTCCCAGTGTATTCCAGGCCTCAGGGTATTCCGGATTGAGCGCAATTGCGCCCCGTGCAGCATCTGCGGCGTCATCCAGTTCGTCCATGGCCAGGCAGGCCAGTGCAAGATTAAACCGATAGTCAGGCATGTTCGGGTCCCGGCTTATGGCCTTCCGAAAATTCTCCGCGGCCGGTCCAACTTCGCCTTTTGCAAGATGAACAACACCGGTGAGAGAATAGCCGTCTGCGCGCGACGGTGCGGTCTCGACGACATGACGGAAAATTTCAAGGGCCTGGTCCAGAAGCCCGGCCTGGTACTTCGCAATCCCCTCGGTAACAATTTCATCGACAACAGCGTCGTTCTCGACATCAGCAGATGTGCCTGGGTGCTGTCCGGAAACCGCTGTTTCCTGAATACCCACGTCGACTGCCGGAGCCTGTTGAGTCTGGTGTCGAGCTTTTGCCAAAGCTTTCTGATTCTTGTTTTTTCGTTTGTTCCGCTTCTTCGGCATTTCCCTGGATTATCCCTAATCAATGTCTTTCTGGACGATGTCAGTTTATATCATTGTTCACGCTTAACAATCCGTGAAAGCCTTCGACTTTGTGGCCTGTTTGACCATTTGTCATCACAGATAATGTGCGTTAGAATCACGCGATTCCCGGTGCGATTTATGCATCAGTTACTGTTGTTCCGCCCCTTCGGTTGCATGAGAATGTTCGCTTTATGATCAGAATATTTATTGGCTACGACCCGCGCGAGGCGGTCGCCTTTCACGTCCTCAGCCATAGTATCCATGCCCGTGCGTCTCAACCTGTTTCAATCACACCGCTGGTGCTCAGTGAACTGGGTCAACTCATGACCCGGCCTCGCGACGCCAAACAGTCGACGGATTTTTCGTTCTCGCGCTTTCTGACGCCGTACCTGTGCGGCTTTGACGGTTGGGCCATGTTCATGGATTGCGACATGCTTGTGCTGGATGACATGGCATCCCTGTGGAATATGCGTGATGAGCAATACGCCCTGATGTGTGTGAAACATCACCATGTTCCGGAAGAGGACACCAAGTTTCTCGGCGCTGTTCAGACCACCTACGAGAAGAAAAACTGGTCCAGTGTCATGCTGTTTAACAACGCAAAATGCGCGGCGCTGACACCGGACTATGTGAACACCGCGTCGGGACTGGATATGCACAGATTCAACTGGCTTGAGTCTGAAGACCTGATTGGTGAAATCCCGCATCGCTGGAATCATCTGGTCGACTATGATCCGGCGAAGCCCGCCGACCAGATATCCAACCTGCATTACACCATCGGGGGGCCGTATTTTGAAGACTATCGGGACTGCGGTTATGCGGATGAGTGGAACGCGGAAAAGGAACGCATGCTGTTTGCCGGTGCCATTGATGGCTGACCGGGTGATGGCTGACCGGGTGATGGTTGACCGGGTGATGTGTGATCGGGGGGCTGTGCGATGACGGAGTTTATCTGGGTCGCATCGTTTCCCAAGTCCGGCAGCACATGGATGCGATATATCCTTGCCCACCTGTTGTTTGATGTTGATGACGAAAAGGCTCTGGTTCGGGAGATGGTTCCCAATATTCATGACTGGGAGGGGCCGCTCAAATACGACTGGAAGGGCGCCTATCTGGCCAAGACACACCTCGCGCATCACAACCTGCCGGCACGCATGAAGACCCGCGCCGCAATCTACGTGATTCGCAACCCGCTTGATGTTGTGGATTCCTCGGTGGCTTACATGAACCCCCGTTCCGATGGTGAGCAGCAAAGAATTATCGATGAGTTTTGCAGTACCGGGAGCCTCGAACCGTGGTGCACGATCCTGGGCTACGAATCCTGGGAAAGCAACATTACCAGCTGGACCGGTGAGTCCCGCGATCATGCTCTGTTGATCGTTCAGTACGAGGACATGCTGAAAGAGCCGCACGAATACATCGGGCGGATCGCCAAATTTCTGGACGTGGACGCAGACGATAAAAAGATTGAGTACGTCCATGACGCCACAACGTTCTCCACCATGAAACAACAGGAAGACAAAGAGGTGGGCAGTGGTGCCAAGGGTGTGTTTACGGATGAACGCCTGTTCGACAAAAAGAACTTCAGTTTTATGCGGTCCGGCAAATCCGGCGGTTATCAGGAATGCTTCAGCGAACGACAAATCGAGCAGTTGATTTCCAGGTTCGGACCGACCATGGAGTCCCTTGGATATCTGTAGGGTCGTCACCGGGACCGGCGGTCGGAATACCATACGGCTCTGCTTCTTCGTTCCTTTTCTCCTGTATCAAACGAGGGGCAAAAAACGGTTACACCCCCCGTAACACATGTGAACAAATGTCTACATTCCGTGTAGACATTTGACTACTTTTGTCACCGGCCAGCCATAAAATCCCCAAAACCGCCCCCTGTAAGGCGTTGATTTTCATCATTTTGTAGACATTTGCACACATCTCGCGACCCTTGGTGTCTACAGTTAAGCGGAATCTGCGGCTTCGGGCACAGATTTTGGCGCTGATTTTGGCGCTGATTTTGTCTCTGATTCCGGGCCGGACTCCGGCTCCTTTTCCACCTCATAACCTTCCAGCCGGGCGATGGTGCGGATGGCCTGGTTGGCGGCGTTGTACTGGCCCCGGTTCATGGCTTCCCGGTACAGGGTTTCCAGCCGCACCAGCAGGTCTTCGCGGCTGCGGGGCCGGTTTTCGTGGGCGAACTGCTGCAGGGATCGAACCCGGCGCAGGATACGCGGGTCCTGCAACAGCCGCCATCCCGCATGGCGTGCCGTGCCCCAGGCATAACCCGCGTGCCGGGCCGCATCGGCGGCGGAATGACCAAAGGCATAGAGCCGACAAAAGGACTCCCAGCGCGGTTTCATATCAAACTCTGCCGGAATTTTGGGCAGATCAGGGCATTCGTCATGCTCGATGCCATCGCGGATCAGATCAAGCTCGTCCCCGGAAATCCTGCCCACAAACTCGCCATCCACGGTCATGCCCGCACCATTGGCGCGCACAAAATCACCATCCGCCTTGGGGTCAAACCCGCGCTCCTCCAGCCATTTGGCCCGCAACGCCGGATCAAGCGGCGCATCATCGGATTGCGGATTAAGATAGTCAGGGGCATCCATATCAAAGGGGTCGGAGGCACGAATACGGGGATTGCTGGAAATGGGCATGGACAGGCCTTTATGACGTTTAAGGGAATAAAGGCATATATAATAGCATAATAATCCTAAAATGTCAAGAAAATTCTATGCACATGATGCGCCAAGCGAGAAGATGTCCGATGTTGGGGGCTTAGTGGACGTTTTGTCAGGCTACCGAAAAGGTCAGCAAATGACCCTTTTCGGACATGACTGCAACCGGTCATAGGCGGAAATCATGGCTTTTATCACATTCAATCAGTTGATTTCTATCAAGCCGAATTGCTAGGCTGCATCTTTGGTACCACGGTGGAGATTTGTAGATGCATATTTTGGCGAGATTCCATCGATTACTCAGCTTCTGTTTCATAGTTCTTACGTTACCATTATTTGCTTCTCAGGCGATTTCGGATACCAAGACCCCCCTCGTGCTTTGCGGCACAACGTGGGGGAAGTTATCCGGGCATGATCTCCCGAACTACGGGTTTGTGCCGGATTTGGTCATGCGCGCATTTCGCCATGCCGGATATGAGGTGGAATACGAAATCACGCCCTGGCCACGGTGCCTTGGTGGCGTCAAGAACCTCACCTATGACGTTTTGGCGTCCGCTTGGCATGGCGAGAATATTGATGCCGATTTCGACTATATGGATGATATCCTGATCGACTCGATTAACCTCATCGTGTTGGCAGAGTCGTCCATTAGCGAAGGAAAACTGGAGAACTTTTATGGCAAACCGGTGGGGATTGTTAGAGACGCAGGCGGGATCGAGGAAATTTTTAGCGAACACAGTGAAATCCTGGTTCAAAGTGTCGCGAGCCTCGACAAGCTCCCCCGCATGCTGATTGGCAAAAGGTTCGCTGCTATCGTAAGCGATCCTGTGAGTCTCAACGAAGTGTTGAAGGTGCAAGGCCTCGGTGACAAACATGAGTTTGTAGCCCTGCAACCCCCACTACAAATGAATATTCAGGCTCCGATCATTTCGAAAAATCATCCAGACAAAGATCAGATCATATCGGATTTTAACGCGGCTTTCCGAGAACTGGCATCTGAAGGCTTGTATGAAGATTTGATAGAGTTGCATGACCTTCAAGTTCAGTACCCACAGGCAGTTACCGCTCCCTGAGTATTGCTCCCGTCATTTAGGTTTCTCTCCATGACAGAGTGCAGGTGCGTGCGGGTAGCGATAATTTTCTGTTGGGTTATAGTATCTGTTCAATAAATCATCGTAATGATGACCGGGCTCCAAATTTATTTCAGACCTCGTGCAAGCGCTGAAGGCAGAACACGCCAATATCGTAAAAATCCTGACACGCGTCAGCGATTTGGGCGTTGATTCCGACGATGGCCGCAAGACTTTGATGGCCGCCCGAACGGGACTGCTTGCACACTTGAGTCGGGAAGATGAGCATCTATACCCCGTGCTCAAAAAGGGTGCGGAACAGGACGCCATCCTGGGTGATGCTCTGGGTGTTTTTATGGAGGATATGGAAGGTGTGTCGCAAGCCGCGTTAGCATTTTTCGAGAAGTACGAAACCGGAGACGAGCATAATGAGTTTGCTGCTGACTTTGGGCAATTGGTCAACGTGTTGTCGCAACGAATTCAGAAGGAAGAATCCGTTATCTACAAAATGTATGACCAACTTGAAGACTGGCGTGAATAGACGAATGATCGGGCTTTTCTGATAGCTTGCTTAATCACCAAGTGCTTCGATACCGTATTCTCGTAGAATGCTGTCAAACTCGCCCTGTTCGGACATTGTCTTTAGAATTTGCGTGATCTCCTCCACCAATGTGGCGTGCTTGATATGAACGTAGTGGAACAACGGGTCGCGTTGTATGGGCGGCAACAACATTGTTACGTTTGTCAGGTCCAGGTCCCTGATGATTTTCTCACCGGTGAACCTGTTGGCAATGGCAATATCAACACGTTCATTTTCAACCACATTGAACGCACTGCTGTCCTTGCCAGTAAGGTGCCGGTCCATGCCGATGGTGTTCTTCTCCGCTACCTTGTATCCGCGATGAAAGGCAATGGTGTAGGGACGAAGACTCTCCCAACCATCAATAACAATTGTCGGGTCCTGCGCAAATGCCATTTGCTCTGCCGTCACATGGCTTACCGGTATGCGGATCAGGTTTGGATACTTTTCATCAATACCTTCAATCCGTACCAGTTCGCCGTCTGACTGGCCGTCATTGGACATGCGCAAGGCGCGTTCTGCTGGAAAAGTTTTGTACTCAACTGTGATACCAATTCTCGCATACGCTCGCCTGATGATTTCTGCTGCCGCATCGTGAAATGCATTTTCCTCGGATGGGTAGACAATCGTCAGGGTTTGCGACCCTGCCTCGGCTTCAGACGCCATGGTGCCAAGGTTCAGACAAACCAGCAGCACGAACACCAGATATCGACGAGATCCCATCACCAACTCACTCCTGATACTGAACCTGCAAATCATGCAACTCAATCAATGCTTCGTAGAATCCACCGTGTTCCATCAATTCACGGTATGCGGCATCAAAGTCGGCAATGATCTGGTTCTTGTTTGGGTGGCTTTTCGATATGAGTGGTGAATTGTAGTTAGTCTGCAGTGGCGGCTGGAGAATTTTGAGATCGTGCTCAAATGGTGGATCGAGTACTTTGACCGCTTCACTGAGATTGACCGGATCACTCAAGATTGCATCAATGCGTCCACGCCCAAGCATTGGAAACAGCTTTTTGATTACAGCAACTTTGGAAATATCAATTTGCTCATACTGCTCAAGAACATCCAACCCACCAGCTTCTCGGACATAGCCAACGCGCTTGCCAAAAAAACTGTCGACCGCTCCTGACTCTATTGGGGAGTCTGCGAGCGTGATGAAGTTGATAGTGTCGATGAGAACCACATTCAGATAGTCAAAATGGGGG
>JAJFID010000041.1 GCA_021775325.1 Rhodospirillales bacterium | reverse complement strand
CCTCGACAATTCGTCGAATTGAAGGTGCCATGCTCTCCTATCACGCAGACATGGACATCAATACAAACCCGTACGAGCTGGGGCTTGATCGCCTGGTCAATCTGGAAATGGATGCAGATTTTATTGGTAAGGCTGCTTTGGCACGGATACAGGCCACTGGTGTGAACAGGCGGCTCGTAGGGGTTGAAATCTCAGGCGTGCCAATGGATTCCCCAAACAAGGAACATTGGTCACTCTTCAATGGCGACGAACAGGTTGGTCATGTCACCTCGGCAGTCTATTCGCCCAGATTGGAGAAAAACATCGGGTTGGCCATGGTGGCACTTGATCACACAACGCTGGGATCGAAACTTGCAGTGAGTGATGCGCGCGGTGACCGGATGGCAACGGTTGTTGAGAAACCCTTCTTTGATCCCAAAAAAGCGCTCGCCAGCACCTGACCCTGCGTTTCGAGAAATATGCTTACTCGACTGCTTCCACAGACCCACCTGTCTCGGCCCAAGCAGTAAATCCGCCTTCAATATGTGCAACGGGCTTCAAGCCCATATCTTGCGCGGCTTTCGCGCTCAGGGCCGAACGCCAGCCACTGGCGCAGTAAA
This sequence comes from Rhodospirillales bacterium, assembly GCA_021775325.1. GTDB lineage: Bacteria > Pseudomonadota > Alphaproteobacteria > Rhodospirillales > Casp-alpha2 > JABJGO01. The sequence goes on along the minus strand of JAJFID010000041.1, from coordinate 9,926 downwards.
AAACATAGGTCTTGTCCTGATTGAAAATGTCTTTGTGATAAGGGCTGTCCGGATCAATCCAGAACTCCAGCATACCGCGCGGGCAGGAAAATGCGCCGGGTATTTTTCCGGTACGCTTTAATTCGCGAAAGTCACGCAAATCAATCATCACATGGTCATCACTGCAGGCCAATTCCTTTGCATCTTCGACAGATAAGGTGGTTACGTCGGCATTTGCATCAGCGACCATTTGTTTGACGCTCTTGGTAATGTTTTGAACCATCGTCATATCCCCAAATGAAGTTTTGGTTTCCAGAATGGCCGGAAAAGTTCGATCTTCGGACATCTGTTCATCACCACTTTCATGCCGGCATCTTCGGCAATTCGCGCGGCCTCCGGGTGTGTTACACCGATCTGACCCCACAGAACTTTTGCCCCGATCGCGACCGCTTCTTTCGCCACATCCGGCAGATCCTCCGCACGACGGAACACGTCCACCATATCAACAGGGCGATCAATGGAAGCGAGATCAGGGTAGACCTTGATGCCGCGAATTTCGACAAGACCGGGGCGCGGGTTAACCGGAATCATGTCGTAACCGGTTTCGTGGAGGACACGCAGCACCCCATATGAAAACTTTGTCTTGTCAGGGCTTGCGCCAACCATGGCAATGGTCTTCACCGATTTCATGATGGCCTGCAGATAATCATCGCTATAAGGCTGGTCATGGTCCGTATGTGTGAATTGATCGAGTTCGGTCATAGAAGTTCCTCGGATGAATCCTTGAGTGGTGTTGCTACATCGGCTTTCAGTTCATGGGGCTTCAGGGGATCGAGAAACGGATTGCGATAGAGTTGGTCGTGGCTTTCGACACCAATCTCGAAGGTGCAATCGCTAGTCGGGCGGGCGACGCAGAGGATGACATAACCATCATTGATCTGGCGGTTGTTGAGCGCCACCTGTGCCGTCTGATTTACACTACCCTTGGTGATTTTTGCAGCGCAGGTGATACAGCCGCCATATTTGCAGCCATAGGGTAGATCAACGCCCTGGGCGCGCAAACTCTCCAGTAGTGTTTTCTTCCCGTCCACCTGATACGTCGCATCGCCGCGATTAACGAGCGTAATCGTATACATCGTCATAACCAGATATCACTTGTGCAGTCACCGCCGGGATAGCGGGTTTCGTGACACCGCGACGGACCGTTTGGTTCCTTGCCAAAATCTACAACGAAGTCCGGGTCAATCTCCATACCGCCGCCCTCTGTGTCGCAATTGACCATTAACATACAGCCACCGTTGGTGCGGATTTCAGGATAGAACTGATTATCCCACGTCGAGAAAAGCGATGTGGTCACGTAGAGTCTTTTACCATCCAGAGACAGTTGGATCATTTGTGGTCCACCGGTGACTGTGACACCGTTAACGACTGGTGCTCTGTCCAGCAAGCCACCCATCCACACCTGACCCGTGAGCTTCGGGTTATGCGGATCAGAGATGTCATACTGGCGAATATCACCATGCAGCCAGTTGCAGAAATAGAGAAACCGGTCATCCATGGACAACAGGATCACAGATATCACGCCAGGTATGGGGATGGGCCACTCCGGATGCGGTTCGTTCTCCACATCAATAATCTTCTCCCACCGCCATTCGCCCGCATCGTCTTTCCACCAATGAATGATGTTGGCCGACAGTGCCGCGCCGACAAAACCATGGCTCGATGCCGGATCGTGATGAAAACGCACTTCCAATGGAATCAATCCGTCCTCGCCAAGATACATGGTTTGTACTGGCTCTTTCTTTTCGAAATCCCAGAAGTGTAACTCACGCCCGTATTTCAGGTGTCCCACTTCTTCAAGATCAAACCCCGGCATGAACGTGTTCGGGGCCGCCCATTCCGAACTGACCATGACATTGTGGCGAGGTTGATACCAAAAATCGTACCCAAACTTGATGTCGCCCATGGAGTTTTCCCACCGGCCAATAATCTCAAAATTCTTGTCGAGATGCAGATATCCTCCAGGCGCTCTGCCCTGTGCATCACCCAGCATTGAGATGATGATCTCCGAGCCGAGGCAATGGACGGTGTGTGGCGCTGAGAGGTTCGTCTTCGTTTTGATTTCCGAGCCCTCGATTACTTTGAACAGGGTCGGGTTACGGGGATCAGTGGCGCAGTCAACGATGTGCAGGGTGGACGTGCGAACCCCCGGAACGATCAGGTACTTGCGCTCCATCCCGGCGTCGCCATGACACGATGAGCAGGCATTCCACCCCATATGATGCAATTCGTCCCCGATGCCCGGCATTTCAAGCCGACTAATCACCTGAGAATACGTCCTGCTATCTGGATCAGCATCAATCGTACATAGATAGTCTGGCTTCTGGATGCCTGTACCGGTGTAGATGGCAATCGTGTAAAGCAATCGCTCACAGGGGGCCTTCATAGCCTCCGCAGGAGAAGCATATCCAGGGCCACAACATTCCATACTTGTACTCCTATGCATACGACCATGGCGGGGATGCAATCAACGTTGCACAGAACCGGTGTTCAGTCAGCTTGCCGTCGATTGGGACAATAGTCCAGTGTCCGCTTCTTCAACGGTTGTACCTGTATAACACGCTCGGGCCGTCCCATTACGAGTTCCCTGTGTGAACGATCAATGGATCGGCCAAAATATCGTCTCAACGGCAATAGGCCGAGTAGCCTGTGTCAAACTTCCACTTCTGGCGGTTCTCGGAAGTTCAGTCGCTCGTCAGACAAAGAACGCAATACACCAATAAGCAGACCGCTCGGCTGCAGCGGGACAATGGCTCAGGACAATGGCTCAGGGCAATGGCTACAGACGTTTAGCCAGCGCTTCCTTGATTTCGCCGATTGCCCTGCCGGGGTTCAAATTCTTGGGGCAGGTATTGGAGCAGTTCATGATGGTATGACAGCGGTACAGGCGGAATGGATCGTCCAGTTCATCCAGCCGGTCGCCGGTGGCTTCATCGCGGCTGTCCTGAATCCAGCGATTGGCCTGTAACAGCACCGCCGGTCCCATGTACCGATCACCATTCCACCAGTAACTGGGGCAACTGGTCTGGCAACAGAAACACAGGATACACTCCCACATGCCATCAAGCTTGGCGCGTTCCTCCTCGGACTGCAGGCGCTCCCGGTTGGGTGGTGGTGTGTCAGCCTTGATCCATGGCTCGACAGCAGCATACTGCGCATAAGGCTGGTTGAGGTCACACACCAGATCCTTGATCACCGGCATATGCGGCAACGGATAGATTTTCACATCACCCTTGATTTCGGAGATCGGTTTTGTGCAGGCAATGGTATTGGTACCGTCGATATTGAAGGAGCAGGAACCGCACACGCCTTCACGACAGGAGCGGCGGAATGTCAGGGTCGCATCGACCTCGTTCTTGATCTTGATGAGGGCGTCCAGAACCATGGGACCGCATTTGTCCAGATCCAGCTCAAACGTATCAATGCGCGGGTTGTCACCCGTGTCAGGATCAAACCGGTAGACGTGAAACGCCCGTACGTTGGTGGCACCACTTTCGGCTTTGTGAACCGTACCCTTGGTGGGGCGGGAATTGGCTGGAAGCGTAAATTCAACCATGACTTATCCTAACTGGGCCTCATCAATACACGCGGGCTTTGGGTTCAATGTAATCGACCTCATCGGTCAGCGTATAGGCGTGGACCGGACGGTAATCCAAAGTAACTTTGCCCGCCTCGTCAACCCACGCCAGTGTATGTTTCATCCAGTTTTCATCATCCCGGTCGGGATGGTCTTCATGGGCATGCGCACCACGACTCTCCTGGCGCGCGGCGGCTGAATAGATCGTCGCCTTGGCACAGATCATCAGGTTCTCAAGCTCCAGGCTTTCCACCAGGTCCGAATTCCAGATCATGGACGTGTCGGCGACAGAGATGTCCGCCAGCCCGTCCCAGATCCTGTCAATTTCATCACAACCCTCAGCCAGCACATCCCTCGTGCGGAAGACCGCCGCATTGTTTTGCATGGCGCGTTGCATCTCGAGCCGCAGGTCAGCCGTCGGCGTGCCGCCCTTGGCATGGCGAACTCGATCGAAACGATCCAGGGTCGCGTCTGCGCAACCCTTGCGATAGGGACGGAGCGCCATGCCCGGTGTTATCAATTCGCTGGCCCGGATGCCGGCAGCGCGACCGAACACGACAATATCAAGCAGGGAATTTGTACCCAGCCGATTAGCACCGTGAACAGAAGCGGACGCACATTCACCCACCGCCATCAGCCCCGGCGACGTGGCGTCCGGATTGTCGCTGGTTGGCCGCAGCGCCTCGGTCATGTGATTGGTGGGTATGCCACCCATATTATAATGCACCGTCGGTAACACAGGGCATGGTTCCTTGGATGCATCAACGCCGGCAAATATACGCGCAGATTCCGTAATACCCGGAAGGCGCTCATTCAGGATGTCCGAGCCCAGGTGTTCCAGATGCAAATGAATGTGGTCGCCATCGGCACCAACACCACGGCCATCGCGAATTTCCATGGTCATGGCCCGACTGACAACATCACGGCTGGCCAGATCCTTGGCGGTCGGTGCGTAGTTCTCCATGAACCGCGTACCTTCGGAGTTGGTCAGATATCCGCCCTCGCCGCGGGCACCCTCGGTTATCAGACAGCCGGAACCATAGATGCCCGTGGGGTGGAACTGAACAAATTCATGATCCTGCAAGGGCAGGCCAGCACGGGCGACCATGGCGTTGCCATCACCGGTACAGGTATGCGCGGACGTGCACGAGAAATAAGCCCGACCATAACCACCCGTCGCCATGACGACCTGATGACCACGGAACACGTGGATGGTGCCGTCGTCCAGATTCCAGGCAACCAGACCTTCGCAGGTTCCGTCGTCGCCCATAATCAAATCAAGCGCGATGTACTCCACATAAAATTCAGCATTATGTTTCAGGCACTGCTGGTACAGCGTATGCAGGATGGCGTGGCCTGTTCTGTCCGCGGCGGCACAGGCACGCTGCACGGGTGCTTCACCATAATTCCGCATATGTCCGCCAAACGGACGCTGGTAAATCTTGCCCTCGGCGTTACGGGAGAACGGCACACCGAAATGCTCCAGTTCCACAACAGCCGGAACCGCCTCACGACACATATATTCGATGGCATCCTGATCACCCAGCCAGTCCGATCCCTTTACAGTATCGTACATATGCCATTCCCAGTGATCTTCTGCCATGTTGCCCATGGCAGCACCGATGCCGCCTTGCGCTGCAACGGTATGCGAGCGGGTGGGAAACACCTTGGTTATGCATGCAGTCTTCAGGCCTGCCGCCGCCATGCCCAGCGTGGCTCGCAACCCGGCACCACCGGCACCCAGAATGACCACGTCATATTTATGATCGACGATTTCGTATGCGGCGCTCATTAAAACTCTTTCCGTCTAACCCGAAAGTGCGACTTTGAGAGCCGCAACAATGCATGAAAATGCGCCGATTATGGCGATGAATTTGGTAGCGATCAAAAGCGTGACCTTGGCTGTTTCGCCGTGCACATAATCCTCGATGACGACCTGCATACCCAACTGCGCATGATGAAACAGCGCGGTGACAAAACACAACATCAGCACCAGATTTCCGAGTTCACTGATCCATGCGTGATATGTGGCGTAGTCCGCACCACCCAGCGAGATTGCCGACGCGACAGCCCACAGGGAAAGCGGGATCAGGGCCACGGCTGTCAGCCGTTGCGCCCACCAGTGACCGACACCATGTTTTGTAGAACCTAGGCCGCGGGCACGGGCGAGATGAGACTGCATTTCCATCATGCGCCTCCCAGCCAGGGGCAGAAGAAAATCCACGTTACGATGGTAGCGACGACCGAAAAGATGGCGACCATCCAGCCTGTTCTTCGTACCGTCTCCATCTCGAACCCCTGCCCTACATCCCAGAACAGGTGCCGGATACCGTTGGCGAAGTGAAAATACAGAGAGAACGTAAACCCGCATAAAACAAGAAGACCAAACCACGAACCCAGAAGCGCCTGTGAACGTTCAAACGCTTCCGCACCATAGGCGGCAGATGTCAGCCAGTAGGTAAACAGCAGCGTTCCGCCAGCCAGTGCCACGCCGGTTATACGGTGCAGAATTGAAATGATAGATGTGATCTGCGGACGATAGACCTGGAGATGTGGTGACAGCGGTCTGTTGGCTGCGGCCATGTACCTGTCCTTTCGCCCCTTGATTCAAAAAGCCTTCAACACTGAAGACGATTAATTGGTATAGGTTGCCCCGGAACAAGTCAACGGCGAGGCGACCCGGAATGGCAATTGTCGTGATCTTACGCCTTGGTATACCACAGTTTTTTGAGTTAGAGTTTTGCTATCCTACTTTTGGCAGGAGGATATCAGCCGATGAGCAACGCGCGTTACGAAATCAGGGACGTCACCATCGAGCCGGACCGGCGGTGCGTCAGAATTAACTGGGCGGATGACCATGAGAGCCGATTCCATTTTGTGTGGCTCCGCCATAGTGAATTTTTCTCGGACGTCCTTTCCACAGACCGCGTGGAGGACTGTCGTCGTTTACCCGACGACCCGTCTACCCTGTCGGTTACTTCGGTGGATGTAACAGACGACAGCATGATACTGCATTGGGGTGGTGAAGCCGACGATACCACCTATGCCGTCGATTGGTTGCGGAACAACTGCTACGCCGATGAAAGCCGCGCACTCAGGCGCCATCAACCGGTGCTGTGGAATGGTGATGACGGTAACGTCCGTGATCGATTTGACTGGCAGGAGATCGAACGGGGTAACGGTGAAAAGCTGTTCGAACTGTTTTTGTCGGTGCGCGATTATGGCTTCGCAAAAGTCTTCAACGTGCCAACCGATGAAGGTTCCGTCGCCGAAGCGGCGAGCCGGTTCGGCCCCGTCATGACAACCCACCTCGGTCAGGTGTTTGATGTCAAATTGCAGCCGGGGTTCAACATCGGTGCCACCCAGGCGAACTACATTGGACCGCATACGGACGACAACTGGCGGTACGCGCCAATCGGGATTTCATTTTTCCATTGCCTGAAGGCTCATCCGTCAGGCGGCGGATATTCCCTGCTGGTGGACGGTTTTCTGGCGGCAACGCGTCTGCGGAAAAACAACCCGGACGCATTTGATTTCCTGAACGCAACACCCATTCTGTTCCGCAGTTACAGAAACGAAGGCGAGAAATACTGCGCGCGCCGGAAAATGATCAATACGGACCAGGACGGCAACATCATCGGTGTGCGATTTACAGCCCGTACACTGGCACCCCAGGATATGCCTGAACACCTGATCGAACCGGCCTACACGGCCGTTCGTGCTTTTGCCCAGGAGATTTACAATCCGGATCTGGAGCAGCAGTATCTGATGCAGCCCGGTGATATGCATGTAATCGACAACCATCGAATACTGCATGGCCGTGGCGCATTTGAAGCGAATACCGGAGAACGCCATCTGCAGCACTGCAGTGTTCCACGGGATGAGTTCCACAACACGCTGCGTATTGCCGCCCATAACCGGGGTATGGCTGATGAGTTTTTGCTGATGGCCGATGGCGCGATTGGCTAGTATATGAATCTATGTTTTCCAATGCTGTAGCGTTACCACGTGGGCGAAACTGTGGAAAACATGTGAGCGAATTGTGCAGAAGTCCGGAAGTTATGCACAGAAAACAGCCATTTTTCCGGTTTTCCACGTTGAACGAGTTATTGGCACGGGACATCATTCAAACGCACATGAGAGTGTCTTGCAAAGCCGTTTTGCATTGCGATGCCGTTGCCTCGGTGATGGTGGCGCGTGAAATAGCGGAGCAGGGAAATGCCGCAGACACATGCCCTTGTGGTGTGGGTTGACGGTGTTTCTGCCGGGTTGCTGGCGTGATGAGCGACGTTCTCTCCGTTTATTGTGTCAGGAACCGGGTGTTGGCCACGTTGCGAGACGGGGCGTGTTCTCCGGGTTGGTCTGCGTTGTTTCGACAGCACCAGTGGCCCGGGTAGCAGGGCCTGAGCCGGGAAATTGCGTTCTCTGAGCGTAAGTTCCGGGAAAAGGAACTGTAGGAAGGCACGGTCCTCCGGGACCGGTTTCGAGGTCGGGCACCAGGGTAGACCCTTTGCGGGGTTGAGTGCCGGAACAAGGAACGCCGCTGTTCCTGAACCGCGTCGTATCAGTTGGCCGATGCCTGCGCATGCATGAACAAAGTCCGTTCCTTCGGAACGTGGCGGCGTGAATGCGGATTAACCCAAACCCTACCGAGGCCGTTTCTCTGCCCAGGGTGCACTCGGTGAGGATTGGATTGAAAAGCGCGTAAGGTCGCTTTTATGTGTGTGGGGCCTGGCCGGCTCCAAGAGGTGTCAGGAGCTTCTGATTATTCAGATGCGCGATGATGGTTTCCCAGGATCAGCATCCCTGACACCTCTTTCTTTATCAGAGCCCGGAATCGTCACGCAACCTTTAATTCCCGGACCGATCCCGCCGTCAGACACCCGGTAAATTTGCACCCGAAACGCTGATGTCATTTGCTGAGTCGCAACAATGGTTTACGACTCAATGTGCCAGTAACACTTTATCAGAGGCCAGTTGAAAAAAGTTTGTGCCGGTGATCGCAAAACGTTTTTCATAACCACACAAACGTTTGGGAAAAGTGCAAAACAGGATTCGATTCGCCTGTAATTGTCATCTGTCCCGCACCGACAAGACAACAGCCCGTGACAAGAGCCATATCTGGTTTCGGTACTACAGTGGATGTTGTATTCTACGAAGTCTTTGGCCTGCAAATCACCCGAAAGAGACATGGCAAGGATCGCTGACCACAAAATCAATCGTATTAAGGAACTGCTGCCTTGGCACTACGCTCAGGACTGAGCGTAGTGTGATGCCACCTGATCGTCGAGAGGTGGTTCACTGGATGGTCACGTTTAAACTAATATAATAAGCTACTGTGAGACATCATTTTGCCTGTAATTGTAAGGGGCCATTGTGCCAGAATCTTTGACAATAGAAGTCGAGGGGTTGAGTTCTGATGACCTTCTATCCTTTGATGATCAGCCGGAAATCAGTATAGGGAAGTCGACCAGCAAAATCGGTTTTGATGCTGAAGCAATCATGACGAGCTTCGTTATCTCAATTGGTGCTGCGGTAGCCTACGACGTCGTGTCCTTGTTGTGTTCTAGGATCGCGGAAGAATTCAAAAAAAGGCCATCAAAAGAGCGAGTTCGAATAAACATTGATGGAGTTAACTTTAGAATCCGGTCAGAGGCAGATTTAAAGGATGCGTTGATATTCCTGAAAACGCAGCTTGAAGAACTCAAAGATGGCGATTGAGTACGTTCCTATTCAGGAGCCAACACAGGATGAACTCGCTTTTCTAAAGCTTGCTTGGGGGTATGGCGGGTCAGTTCGCCTGAACAAGAATCGGCGCTTTTGGCAGAAGGGAGAGCCAGTCCCCAAAAGAACCGCGCTGCTTTCCAATACAGTTTACGCGAGAAACAGCGCCATAATGGAAACGGGGCATGCAGAGCTCGTCGTCGACATAGAGTTTTTCAGGATTCTTTCCGCACTCTACGACTCTTTCTATTTTTTGACCGTGGGTAATAGCGCGCAATCCACTGCGTTTTGCCTTGATGCCGTAAGGCGCCTTTTGGTCGGAGTTGCCCATCAGTTTGGGCACTACCGGATTATTAATATACTTGCAGATGGAGCGGCGGAAAACTGGGCGGTTGGCTCCCCGAGAATCTCAGTAGACTATCGTTGTCCAGTCGCGATCACATCATCGATAATTTACGCAATGGCGCATGAGCAAACGCACATAAACTATCAAACAGACCCCGAATATAGAGAGGCTGCAGATCATAGAGTTGAAGAGCTTGAACATCTTCACTCAGTCTTTGGGATTGGTAACGTTTTGAACTGG
>JAJFID010000005.1 GCA_021775325.1 Rhodospirillales bacterium | reverse complement strand
GATAACAGGCCAGACTTCTGCCAGACGACCACCCAGTCGCAAGGGTTCAATGCGTTTGGCATACCCGGTATGATCGTCGGTTTCGATGAGAACACCGCACAAGGTCCCCTCGCCTTCCGCCGGCTCCAACCTGCCCGCAGGCATGCGCGTGGTAAATCGCTCGATAGCGGCTTCCTTTTTCATACCGATAACTGAATTATAGTCACCACACATGCCGAGATCGGTTTGGTAGGCCGTTCCACCGGGCAGGATTTGTCCGTCAGCGGTGGGTATATGAGTGTGTGTGCCTACAACGCCTGAAACCCGCCCATCCAGATAATGGGCCATACCCATTTTTTCGCTGGTGGCTTCTGCATGAATATCGACGAAGATGGCATCCACATTGCCGCCAGCCGCATTGCCCAGGCGATGATTACGCAATGCATCGTCGACGGCTGCAAAAGGATCATCAGAGGGTTCCATGAATTGCCGCCCCATGGGATGGACTACCATGACACGCTGCCCAACCGCCGTTTCGAACCGAGCGGCACCCTTGCCGGGTGTTCCCTCCGGGAAGTTGAGCGGGCGCAGAACGCGTGGCTCGTCATCGATCCAGCTAATGATCTCTTTCTGCTTCCATACGTGATTGCCCGTGGTAATCACGTCGACACCCAGATCAAAGAATCCGTCACAAATCTTGCGTGTTATGCCGTATCCGTGAGCGGCGTTTTCACCATTCACAATGGTAAAATCCACCTTCAGTTTTTCCACGGCACGGGGCAGATGAAGATGAACGGCATCGCGACCGCTCCGGCCAACAACATCACCGCAAATCAATGTCTTCATGGTTTGGCGACCTGATGCACAAATTGCTCCGTTACAATCCAGTCCATGGGTAAATCGAGATCGTCATGTACAATTTCTGCCATCTGCTGACCAGCGTAAGCAGAACCAATGGCAACAACGCCGCCTTCTTTCTGACCCAGTTTTGCCAGCGTCCGGTCATAAAAACCACCGCCCCAGCCAATCCTGAAACCCTGCAAGTCAAACGCCAGCAACGGAATCAGCAGAATATTCGGTGTGCATTCGGGCGAGTTTTCCGGCGGATGGTGTGTACCAAACCCGCCTGACTCCAGTTCCAATCCGGGCGACCACATGCGAAATATCAGTGGTGTGTCTTTGGCAACAACAACTGGCAGAGCACACGTCACGCCGTATTTGTCCACAAGCGTCGTCATAGCTGCGGTGACGTTCAGTTCGTTGGACATGGCCCAATAGCCGGCAATGACAGAGCTGTCGTTAACGCCAAGTGCCTCAGAGATACGGATCAGGTGCTCTGTAAATCGCCTGCCCGCATCATTGTCGGCGCACAGAACAGCATCCGTGCGCTGTTTTTTGGCAACTTCGCGGAGTTGGGTTTTCTGTTCGGCAATGTTCATAAGGCTGTAGTTCATACAATCGGACCAAAGCACCCGCAATGTCCGCGACACATCAAAACAAGCAATTTCAAAAATGAGCGATGCCGCACCAACCGTCGGTTATGCCGTTCCTCTGTGGCCTGCAAGTGCAGGTGGGTGCCGTGTAACAGGCCCACGGGCCTGACAGTGACAGCTCCCTAGAGAAGATTTGACCCCAGGGACTCGATCGACCTAACGAAAAGGGCAGCATCGCCCAGACCCAATCTAGGGATGTTCCAGCCTGTCGGCAATACTCTCAATGCGCATGGCGATACTTTCCAGGCCCTGTGCAATCACATCGTCGTCTGTATCCGAGGAACTCGTGACTTCCGATTGCTGCTCGGATGCTGCCAGTTGCTGCTGGGCATCACTCAACGCGTCTGCGATGAGCAGGCTCGCCATAACCAAAAGTTTCGAATCACCAACCTGGCCAACGGCACCAGCAAGTTCCGATACGCGTTCATCAACCACGCGGCCCAGTTCAATCAGGTGCGCTTCTTCACCATCGCCACAGGCGACTGTGTAAACCCGGCCATTAATAGAAACATCTACCTGTGCCATTATTCGAACTATGCTTCCAGAAGGAGGTTGAGGCGGTCAATGGTTTTGGTGATCTGTTCCTGCGCTGACTCGTTCGCACACCGAAGAGCCGTGTTGTCCTGGCGAAGTGATTCGATCTCTGCCCGCAGGCTTTCGATCAGATCCTGATTGTCGTCTGGCACAGCGGCAGGCCGTGAGAGAGAGTTATCGAGGCGGGCCAATGCGACGTCAAGACGCTCTTGTGCCAATTCCAGTCTTGTCCGTTCATCGCGGGCAGCTAACGTCATTTCCGGAACGGTCCTCCTCCACACATGCCTTTAAATCATCGTTGTCCGATGTATTTCCCCAAGCACGTCAGCCGACAATAAGGTGCATCGCCATAACATTCAACAGACTCCGTAAGCGGTCGATGCATTTTGTGGATTGTTATGAGAACAACCCAAGGGTTTTACCAGCAGTTACCCTGTGTTATGTGAGGCGCAAGGTCTTTTAGTTTTCGTCTTAAGGAGAAAAAAATCATGACGGTTCGTGTTGCCATCAACGGCTTTGGCCGCATCGGTCGCCTCGTCCTACGTGCGATCATCGAATCAAAGCGTCGCGACATTCAGGTCGTCGCTATTAATGACCTGGGGTCTGTCGAAGCCAGTGCTCACTTACTGAAATACGACACGGTCCACGGCCGCTTCCCAGTGGACGTGAAAGCCAAAGGCGACACAATAGTCGTCGGGCGGACGCCTATCAAAGTGACTGCAGAGCGCAACCCTGCCAAGTTGCCGTGGAAGAAAATGAAGATAGACGTGGCGCTGGAGTGCACCGGGCTGTTCGCGGATCGCACCAGCGCCGCTCAGCACTTGAGTGCAGGTGCCAAGAAAGTGTTGATTTCCGCACCGGCGAAAGACGTCGACCTGACCGTCGTTTACGGCGTTAACCACGACCAACTGACAAAAAAACACAAAGTCATCTCCAACGCATCGTGCACGACAAATTGTCTTGCTCCGGTGGCGCATGTCCTCAATCAGGCGATCGGCATGGAAAAGGGTTATATGACCACAATTCACGCCTTTACTGGTGATCAACGCACGGTCGACACCCTGCACAGTGATATGCGGCGGGCCCGTTCAGCCTCTATGTCCATGATACCGACGTCGACTGGTGCAGCGCGTGCTGTCGGGCTGGTCCTGCCAGAACTGGCAGGCAAACTTGATGGAACATCCATCCGGGTACCGACTGCCAACGTCTCTGTCATTGATCTTTCATTTGTGTCGTCGCGCGACACCACAGTCGAGGAAGTCAACAAGGCCATTATCAAGGCGGCGAAAAAAGGTCCACTTAAAGGAATCCTCGGCACCAATGATGAAGAGCTTGTGTCCATTGATTTCAATCATTGTCCGTACAGTTCCATGTTCGATCTGACCCAGACAACTGTCATGGATGGAAACCTCGTTCGTGTCATGTCCTGGTACGATAACGAATGGGGCTTCTCAAATCGAATGGGCGATACGGCAATTGCACTGGCGCAGGCCACGTAATCTGCTCATGTTATCGATCTGAACCATGGACCAGTCGTCACCCGTGTTCATTGTTCATACTCTGGATCATGCCCGTGCTGCCCTGACGGCAGCGCGGGCTTTTTCCTGTGTGCCGCTTTTGCTGAGTACGCGGGATTATGCCGCCGTTTCTGGCGCGGCCGTGTTTCGCGCCATGATCGATACGCTCAGAAATGAACTGCCTGACATAAAGTTTACCAGTGCACTGGATTGCGCGGATGCGCCGGGCCATGCTTTGGCAGCGTTGCGCTCCGGCGTGGATGGCATTGTCCTGGGGGGGAATGCTGAGGCCCGTGCGCGTATCATTGATATGGCCGCTCAAACGAAATGTATAGTATACTCGCCGGACATATACGAGGGAGAGGTCCTGGTGATTGGTTCAGTAACGGATGCGCCAGAAGCCTGCCACAGATTTCTGTGTGCGTGGTCTGAGAGAAACGTTCAATGAACCTGTCTCTTGATAGCAACGACGAAACCGGCGACGACGATATTGCGTGCAAACTCTATTTGATTACGCCGCCACACCTTGAACTTCGGGTTTTTCACGATCAGATGCGCGCTGCACTAGACGCCGGAAGCGTTGCCTGCGTCCAACTTCGACTCAAGGATGTTTCGGATGATGTGATTCTGGGTGCTGCAGAAATGCTGATGCCCGTCGCCCACAGTTATGATGTTGCCTTTTTGATCAATGATCGTCCGGATCTCGCCGTCAGGGCTGGGGCTGACGGCGTCCACATTGGC
>JAJFID010000400.1 GCA_021775325.1 Rhodospirillales bacterium | reverse complement strand
TTGTTGACTCCTGAGTAACTCGGGGAGATTTGGATCATCCCAGATTCCATTTCTCCCCTCTTCTTTATGCGCGACTATCCGGACGATACGTATATACGTATTTACGCCCATTATTAATGATATTAGATTTTTAAATTCCCTAATTTAAATGACTTCAATTAATTAATTATTCTTTTTGATGATATGGTCTCATTTCAATGTTGTTAATAACGCTGCGACGGGCGGCCATTCAGGCTCAACGCGACCTAACCACCTAAGAGAGAAATCATGTCAAATCAGTTGGATCACACAATCGTCAATCAGGATGCCTATGGCCGGGCCGTAGACCGGTTCAGGCAATCAGGAATCAAGTTACCCACATTCGCCCAGTTGGCAGACCCGGTAGCGTCGCGCAACGAGATCGAGGCGATCACTGGCTCCGCCGACCCGGATGCCCCCGATGCAAACAACCTGTTTCGCGTGCACTGGCACAATGGCAAAGACCGCAAGAGTCTGGTCGACGTGCCGGAACACATCGTGCTGCCGTCCGAACTCACCGGCGTTGACGCCAAAATCGCCGTAGTCATCGGCAACCGGTTCCCCATGATCCGTGCCCACAAGGTCCTGGCTGCCTATGGTTGTCTGGTACCACGCCTGATTACCGGTCAGTTCGACCCTACCCATCACCGGGCCGTATGGCCATCCACCGGCAACTACTGCCGGGGTGGCGTTGCCATTTCTCGAATTCTGGGGTGTCGCAGCGTCGCCGTGCTGCCCGAAGGTATGAGCCGGGAGCGTTTTGAATGGCTGGAAAACTGGGTCACAGACCCCAGCGACATCGTGCGGACCTATGGCACCGAGAGCAACGTCAAGGAAATCTATGACGCCTGCAATGAAATGGCGCAGGATGCGGAGAACGTCATTCTCAACCAGTTTGGTGAATTCGGCAATTACGTCTCCCATCGCGCCGTTACCGGGCCTGCACTGGAACGGGTCTTCAACGCCATCAATACAGACGGCACCATGAAAGCCCGCGCCTATGTGGCAGCATCAGGTTCGGGCGGCACGCTCGCCGCTGGCGATCATCTGAAGGAACGCCTGGACACCCGGATATGTGCTGTTGAAGCCCTCGAATGCCCGACGATGCTGAACAACGGTTATGGCGATCACAACATTCAGGGCATCGGCGACAAACACATTCCGTTTATCCACAATGTGCTGAACACGGACTATGTTGTTGCCGTAACCGACAAGGCATCTGATGCGCTGAACATGGTATTCAATACCACTGTTGGGCGGGACTATCTGGTCAGACGCACAGGCATCAGCCAGGAAACCATCGCCGGGCTGGCTGATCTGGGCCTGTCATCCATTGCCAACGTTCTGGGTGCCATCAAAATGGCAAAGTATATGGGCCTTGGATCCAGCGACGTAGTTCTGACCGTGGCCACGGATGGTGCGGAAATGTACGGCACCGAAATCGACAAGGCACAAACAAACACCTTTGGCGGCAACTTTGACGAATTGTCTGCCGCCGAGGCGTACGGGCGCTACATGCTTGCCACCACAACAGATAACATGCAGGAAATGAGCCTGCGCAACCGTGAACGGGTTTTCAATCTCGGATACTACACATGGGTTGAACAGCAAGGTGTTTCGCTGGAAGATTTCGATGCCCGCCGCGACCCTGAGTTCTGGAACAATCTCATGGACGTGGTGCCGGCATGGGACAGCATGATCGACGACTTTAACCAGGCGGCGGCATAACGACAGAATATGGGAGCCTATCCGATGTTTTTACGACGAATGAACGAGCTTCGTTCCCGTTTGGCGGAGGAAGGCTTCCATGCCGCGCTCATCACAGATGACGACAGCGTGTATTATTACACAGGTTATTATGATTATCTGCATATGGAGTTTGGACGCCCGACAATCCTGTATGTGTCAGCAGATGGTGACAGCCTGCTGATCACACCGAACATGGAAATGGACATGGCGCAGAGTGCTGCCAGTGTCGATCGGATCGAAGCCTGGAATGACGGAGCGGGCAATGAATGGCGCGAGATGTTACCAGGGTTGCTGGCGGGCGATACGCGTATTGCTGTTGAGCCTGATCACATGCCGCCGTTGGTGCGCAACTACATTGACTCGATTGTGGTGTCCGAGCGGCTTGGCGACGTGATCCCCATCGTTACCTCCATGCGCATGATCAAGTCAGAAGAGGAACTGCACCTGGCCCGTCATGCGGGCCAGGTGTCTATGGCCATGATGGATGCCGGTCGCGCAACCATCGGCGACGGTGTTGCAGAGTTCGAGGTCGCGCTGGCAATATCCGCTGCCGGAACCCGCAAGGCGGCGGAATTGCTCCGAGAACACTATGACGATGCCCGCATGTCGCCCAATACGCATTTTCTGCAGATCATGGCCTCGGGCAGGAACATTACCATGCCCCATCATCGCGCCTCCACACGGGTGATGAAACGGGGTGAGCCGGTTTTCCTGTGTTTCTGTGGCATGACGAACTTTCACCGTTTCAAACTCGGCTTCGACCGCACGTTCTGGATTGGTGAAATCGCCGACCGTTCACAGGAAACCGTGTACCAGACGGCTGTGGACAGTCAGGCAGCGGCACTCAGGCAACTGCGTCCCGGCGTTGCCGCCGAGGACATTCACGCCGCCTACGCCGATGTTATTCAGACCGCCGGATACGAGTATCCGTTCCGCTGCGGTCGCGCGACAGGGTTCAGTTTTCTGGAAAAACCGGAGCTTGTATTCGGTGACAAGACTATCATTCAGCCCGGCATGGTGCTGGCCGTTGATGGCTCGGTCAGCGTCGCAAAAACATTTCGTGCCCAGGTGGGCGATAGTTTCATAGTGACGGAGGATGGTTATGAGCAGATCACCAATCATCCAAAAGCACTGGCAGACATGATTCTGTAACGGAGACCAATAATGTACAAAACAGGTGATGCGGTTGTATCCAGTTCACGTGAACCACAACTTGATGCCGGCAAACACTGGCGGGCAAAGCTGGGCTTCATTCTCATGTCCACGGATCTTGCGGCTGAGTCGGATTTTCACGACATGGTACCCGACGGCGTGGCGATCCATATTACCCGTCTGAAGACCGACGATTATACGACAAACGAAACACTGTCGCGTCATATCGACGCCATGGCGGATGCGGCGTCCCGTATCCAGCCGGACACCAGACCTGACGTTATCAGCTATAGCTGTACCAGCGGTTCCATCGTCTGCGGCGAGCAACAGGTTATGGATGAGATCAGCAAAGGCGCACCCTACGCCCAGCCCATGACACTGGTCACGGGCGTAGTTGATGCACTGCGGGAACTCGGTGCCAAAAAGCTTGTTGTCGGCACGCCCTATCTGGATGAAATCAATACGGCAGAAGCGGAATTTCTTTTGGCAAAAGGTTTTGAAATTCTTGATATCCAGGGTCTGAATCTGGAGACCGGTATTGAGTTTGGGTGCGTGACGCCGGACTACTGGAAGACGTTTGCTCTGGAAATCGATCAGCCAGACGCCGACGCCATATTCCTGAGCTGCGGCGGTATCCGGGCCCTCGATGTGGTTCAGGAAATTGAAGACCTGACGGGAAAGCCCGTCATCACCAGCAATCAGGGCCAAATGTGGAGTTGCCTGCGCCGTGCTGGAATAACTGACCATATTGAAGGTTTCGGGCAGATATTTTCCAGACCGGGCACATCATTACTGCCCGACAGTCCGGGCGACCATCACGCCTGAACATACGCAAACTCCTGCCTGTTCGTGCCCGTCCGTCTGGTATAGCGTAGACGTCACGGGCACCAAGGGAGGATGGTTATGTTGCACGGTTTAATGACGAGCGTATGGACAGGTTCTGTCCGCGCACTATCGACAATCGCCGCCCTGATACTGGTTGCAGGCGCGACGCCCGGTACACCGGCAGCAGCACAGGACCTGCCCAGTGTGATTGTTGCAATCGTCGTTGAGCGGGACGTGACCCCGCAGTTCGAATACGTGGGTCGGGTTGAGGCCGTCGAAACCGTTGATCTGCGCGCCCGCGTTGAGGGTTTTCTGGAAAACCGGTTTTTCCGCGAGGGTGCCGAAATCGGCAGTGGCGAGCTGCTGTTTGTGATTGAGAAAGCCACCTACGAAGTGGCCGTTCTGGAACGTGAAGCCGATCTGGCGGTTGCCCAGGCGACCCTGACAAATTCCGAAGCTGACTTCAAACGCAAGTCAACGCTTGCAGATCAGGGCAACATTTCCGCTGCATCCCTGGATCAGGCGCGGGCGACGCTGGGAATCGACAAGGCCAATGTGCTCAAGGCCAGGGCGGCGCTGAAACAGGCCATGCTGGATCTCAGTTACACGGAAATTCGCAGCCCCATCGCCGGCAAGATCAGTCAGGCACGTTACAGTGTGGGTAGCCTGGTCGACCCCAACAGCGAGCCGCTGGCGACCATTACCAGCATCGATCCGGTTCACGTTGTTATCGCGGTCAGCGAAAAACAACTGATTGCTGCGCGAAAACAAGGCATCGATCTGGACAATCCTCCGGTTACACCGTCTCTGATACTGACCGATGGCAGCCTTTATACCGGTCGCGGAAACTTCGATTACCTGGAGCCATCCGTGGATCAGACCACGGATACCATTACGGCCCGCGCCGTGTTCCCCAACCCGGACCGTGTCCTGTTGCCGGGCCAGTTTGTGACGGTCGTCGTTCGCCAGAAAATCAAAGTGTCAAAGATTGTCGTGCCTCAATCCGCCGTACAGCAGGACAGCCGCGGACATTTTGTGCTCGTGGTCGACCGTGAAAACAAAGTTGAACTGCGCCGGATTACGGTCGGCAATCAGGCCGACATGGACTGGGTGGTCGAAGACGGACTGGTATCGGGCGAGCAGGTTATCGTTCAGGGTATTCAGAAAGTCCGGCCCGATATGGCGGTCAATCCCGTTCTCCAGCAGGAGGGCTGAACCTTGATTTCGGCCTTTTTCATCGACCGGCCCCGGTTCGCTTTTGTTATTTCCATTATCGTCACCCTTGCCGGTCTGATTGCGCTCGGGATTATCCCCGTTGCCGAGTATCCTGACATCACGCCGCCACAGGTTCAGGTCACCGCCAGTTATCCCGGTGCCAACAGTGCCATTGTCCGCGACACGGTTGCCGCGCCTATTGAGGAACAGGTCAATGGTGTGGACGGCATGCTCTATATGTCATCAAAAAGCGGCGATGACGGCAGTTACAACCTGACCGTCACCTTCGCGGTGGGGACAGACCCGGATATCGCCGCCGTGAATGTGCAGAACCGGGTTGCCATCGCCAATTCGCAACTGCCCGAAGATGTCACCCGCAACGGCGTCGTCACCAAA
>JAJFID010000399.1 GCA_021775325.1 Rhodospirillales bacterium | reverse complement strand
TTTTTGTCAAACTGCGCACGGCATGTGGTATTGAGGGTGTTGGGGAGATCTACAATGCCACGTTTGATCCCCATCTGTGCGCGAAGATGGCAGAGGATGTGTTTGCACGTCACTTCGAAGACGCGGACCCGCATCATATCGAGCGCCTGTGGCGGTTGACCTACGGCGCGGGATTCACCTTGCGCCCCGACGTCAGTGTGATGGGTGTTCTGAGCGGTCTTGAAATGGCCTGTTGGGACATCGTTGGAAAAGCCACCGACAAACCCGTATATGAACTGATGGGTGGCAAGGTTAATGAACGACTCAGGAGCTACACCTATCTTTACCCTACGACTGGCGATGTTTACCCGGACCCTGAAACACCAAACGTATACAATGACCCTGATATTGCCGCCGCGGTCGCGCTGCAGTGGGTTGACGCGGGCTTTACCGCCGTAAAATTTGATCCCGCCGGGCCCTACATGATCCACGGCGGACGCCAACCGAGGCTGGAAGATCTGGACAGGTCGGAGATGTTCTGCAAACGCATTCGTGAAGCTGTTGGGTCCAGAGCTGACCTGCTGTTTGGCACCCATGGACAGTTTACCGTATCCGGTGCCAAACGCATGGCGCGTCGGCTGGAAGCCTATGATCCGCTTTGGTTTGAAGAACCCACGCCACCGGAAATGCCGGAGCAGATGGCCGAGGTCGCCCGCCACACCAGCATTCCCATATCGACAGGCGAACGGTTATGCACCAAGTACGAGTTTGCCCGGGTACTCAATACCGGTGCCGCATCCATCCTGCAGATGAACCTTGGCCGCGTGGGTGGGCTGTTGGAAGCCAAAAAAATCGCTGGCATGGCTGAGGCCTTTTACGCGCAGATCGCGCCTCACCTGTACTGTGGACCTATTGTCGGTGCCGCCAACATCCAGATTTCAACCTGCACGCCTAACTTCCTGATTCTGGAAAGTATCCAGAAATGGGATGGGTTTCATGCCGAATTGCTGGTGAAGCCCGTCCAGTGGGAAAACGGTTATGTCATACCGCCGAGCGGGCCAGGGTTAGGCGTGGAATTGAATGTGGATGTTGCGCGCGCCCATCCCTATACGGATACAGCGTTGCACCTGAACATGGAAACCGACCCGATCTGGTAATATTCGGAGTATGTTATCCATTCATCTCATGCGGCATGCGGTTCCAGGCGTCCAGTGCCGCAACTTTGTAGGCTTCTGCCAGCGTGGGATAGTTGAAGGTATTCTCCACGAAGTAATCCAGTGTTCCCCGCAGATTGAGGACGGCCTGGCCAATGTGAATTAACTCGGTAGCCCCCTCCCCGACGATGTGCGCACCGAGCAGCCGTCGGGTTTTCATGGAAAATATCAGCTTCATGAGGCCATGTTTGAGACCCATGATCTGGCCTCGGGAAGTTTCCCGAAACCGGCAAATGCCGCATTCGTAGGGAATGCCGCGCTCCAGTACCTCTTCTTCACTCATGCCGATCGTGGACATCTCCGGCACCGAATAGATACCGTACGGGAAGTATTCCGGTGCATCATGAGCATAGGCTTCATTACCAAAGGCGTGGAATACCGCGATCCGTCCCTGCTCCATGGAGGTGGACGCCAGGCTGGGAAATCCGATGACGTCGCCCGCCGCATAAATGTGCGGTACATGGGTCTGAAATGTAGCTGGATTGGCCAACGCGAGACGGCCACGATGATCAACGTCAAGCCCACAGTTCTCAAGTTTCAGGTCCGCCGTATTGCCCATGCGCCCGGCGGCAAACATGACCATGTCCGATCGGATCACACGCTTGTTGGCAAGTTCGACGATGCAACCGTCGCCGTCGCGACGGACGCCCGAGACCTTTTGTCCAAATCGGAGGTTTACGCCGCAATCCTTCATCTGGTGAGTAAAGTCGTCTATGAGTTCCCGGTCTATAAAATCCAGCATGCTGTCACGAGGCTCTACCAACGTTATCTTGGCATCCAGAGTCGCAAAAATGGTCGCGTACTCTACACCGATCACACCGGCACCAATGACCGTTATCGAACCCGGCACGTCATTGATGCTCAGAATCTCGTCACTGTCGATAATTCGTTCGCCATCAAATGGTATGGTGGTATCGCGGTGAGGCTGCGTGCCCGTTGCGATGAGAATGCGTTCTGACCTGAATGTCTGAGTTTTGCCGTCAGGCATGGCGACCTGAATGGTGTTAGGATCGACAAACGATGCGTGACCGTTGGTAATATTCACATTGTTGCGGGCAAACTGATGCTCCAGCGTATCTACTTCGTGATTCAGAGTCATATTGAGGCGCTGTTTCAGATCGTCGGCGGTGATGTCGTCTTTTACCCTGTAGGCGCGTCCGTAAAATGCGCGCTCTCGCCAGCCCGAAAGATTCAGGACGGTTTCGCGTAACGTCTTGCTGGGAATGGTTCCTGAGTGAACGGATACCCCACCGACAGACTGACGTTCTTCAATCACATGAACGTTCTTGCCCCATTTTGCGGCCTGGATCGCCGCCCGTTTCCCCGCAGGGCCGCTACCGATCACAATCAAGTCGCAGGAAATCATTTGTTACCCCTCAGAACGGCTACTGAACCAAAAACTGGCACAGTGTCTATTCAGGGTCAAACAGGTGGCATTCCCGTCGTGGTCCATTTGAACCCACCGGTAGACAGCCGATACGTCAGGTGCGTCGGGTAGCGCTATGCTGCGCGGTGTTCGGCTGAGTTCGTCAACAAGGCAAACAGCGCGTCACCACTGTCGGTGCCCCGCAGTTTTTCACAGGTCGATTTGTCACGCAGGAGTCTGGAAACCCTGGCCAATGCCTTCAGATGATCAGCACCTGCTGTTTCCGGTGCGAGAAGGAGAAAAACAAGATCCACCGGCTGGTCGTCAATTGCCTGAAAATCGACAGGCTGGTCCACGCGCGCGAACACACCATACAATTTTTCAAGGCTCGGGAGCTTGCCATGTGGAATCGCAATGCCGTTACCCACGCCGGTCGTGCCAAGGCGTTCGCGTTCCATCAAGACTTCAAAAACCGTGCGCTCGTGCTGGCCAGTTATTTCTGACGCCTTTTTTGCTAAATCCTGTAACGCCTGCTTCTTGCTGCTTGCCCGCAAACAAGGGATAACGCTTTCTGGCGTAATGAGATCTGCGATCTCCATGATAGCACCTCAAATAATTTTCTGAACGACAGGACTACCGCCCCACCAACTCCACTATTATCATTCTGCCTGAACGGGATCGATCCAGCCGATGTTGCCATCGTCCCGACGATATACCACGTTCAGATTTCCACTACTGCTGTTGCGGAACATCTGGATCGGCGCATGGGCCAGATCCATTCGCATGACCGCTTCCCCGACACTCAGGGTTGAAATTTCTGTACCCATCTCAGCGATAATAGCTGGCTGACCGTCTTCGGAGACTTCTTCATCTTCATGTTCAGCCTGCAGCACATATTGTTGAGCTACGATAAACTCGTCCGCAGGGCGGGTCTTGTGGTGATCTTTCAGTCGTCTCTTGTATCGACGAAGCTGCTTTGCGATTCGTTCAAATGCGCCATCGAACGCGCCGTAGGCGTCGTTCCCCGAGCCACTGGCCTGAACCACCATCGCCCGGAACGGGTGCACAGATATCTCGGCATGGAATCCGTGACTGGACTCACGAGAAATGGTCACCGCAGCGTTCAATGCCTTATCGAAATACTTGGTTACGCCCGATTGTAGCTGTTCGGTGATATGACCGCGCAAAGCATCGCCTACATCGACGCTATGTCCCTCAACGGATACTTCCATGGGTTATCTTACCACGTTTGTTCGACTAAATGTTTCTTGATCCGCACTGTCAGGTTCCTGTGGTTTTAGAACGCTTCCCCAACTCTTCATCGTCCGGTTTCTAGATGGCCGTCCGACCTGCGAAGGACCGGAAACTAGTTTCACACCAGCCCTAAGTCAATAGCATGATTTGTAGTTTCTTTCAGTTCATTTTCGCACAACCAACTGTGAAGAGTCGAGGCGTGGTTGTCGATTCCGGCCTGATTCGAATGACATTGGGCTTATCTGGGCGCTGACTTGTCGCGTCGACGCTGAACAGAGGAACCGATTCCCAGCGATTCCCTGTATTTGGCGACTGTTCGACGTGCAACATCCATGCCTGAACTTTTTAGAATCGCAACCAGCTTGTCATCAGACAGTATTTTCTTGGGGTCTTCGGCATCAATCAGTTCCTTGATTTGATGCCGAACCGATTCGGCCGAGTGGGCGTCGCCTCCCGACGTGCTGGCAATGGCAGCGGTGAAAAAGTACTTCAGTTCAAAAATTCCACGCGGCGTTGAAATATATTTGTTCGATGTAACGCGGCTGACTGTGCTTTCATGCATTTCAATAACATCAGCAATATCGCGCAGTACAATGGGCTTCAGAAATTGTATCCCCTTGCGAAAAAACATATCCTGCTGCCGCACAATTTCAGTGGCCACCTTCAGGATTGTTGTGGCCCGCTGGTGGAGCGCTTTGACAAGCCAGTTTGCTGACTGGAACTGTTCTGCAATGTAATCGCGTTCGACCTTGTCATCGACCTCCTTGCTGATCTTGGCATAGTAGTGGTTGTTGACGAGTACCCGTGGAAGGGTTTCGCTATTCAGCTCCAGATACCATCCACCGCCAGGTTGCGCGCGCATCATGACATCGGGCGTAACGGCCTGAATGATTTCATGAACAAATCTCTGCGCCGGTTTTGGATTCAGGTTCCTGATCTCGTCGACCATATCGACGACGTCTTCCATCTCAACTTCACAAACACGGCACAGGGTCGTGAACTCCCGTTTCGCAACCAGGTCCAGATTATCGATCAGCTGCTCCATGGCGGGATCGAACCTGTCCTGATCACGCAATTGCAACGCCAGACATTCACCAAGATCGCGCGCAAACACACCAGGCGGATCGAAATTCTGAACCCGGGACAGCGTCGCATCGATTCTTTCGAGGTCACATCCCAATGTAATCGCCAACGCTTCCAGATCCGCTGTGAGATACCCCGCCTCATCCAGCATCCCGATCAAATTCTGACCAATTAATCGATCAACCGGATCGAGCACGTCCATGTTGAGTTGGTCCAGAAGGTGCTCACGTAGGGTCGGTTCACCCGAAAGGGTCTCCTCCAGGCCCGGCAGATCACCGTCGAACCTGCCGCCGCTGCCAGATCCGCCGACGCTGCCGCCTACGGTTCCGCTATGTTCCATTCCATTGCCGGATGCATCACCAATCGACGCATCGCTGGTATTGTTGTAGTGATTATCATAATCGACATCGTAAGTCGCTTCCCCGGGAATTTCCACATCACCGGGGCGGGAGTCGAAATCGATCGGTTCCAGGTTATCCACGTCGGGCGCGCTCTGATCATCCACAGGCCTGTCACCGGCATCCGGTTCATCGCCAGCTTGGGAAACATCATCTCGCTGATCACCTTCATCCCGTTCAAGCAGCGGATTCTTTTCCAGCTCAGCTTCAACGTACTCACCAAGCTCCAGATTCGATAGCTGCAGCAACTTAATCGCCTGCTGCAACTGCGGTGTCATGACGAGAGATTGGGATTGGCGATGCTCCAGCCGAGGGGTCAGCGGCATGAGACATGCCTCCGCGACTGGCAGTCGTTCATATCACTTGGGATGATTTTTGGACTGCGATGATTACAGACTGAAACGATCACCGAGATACACGCGCCTGACATCTTCGTTGCCGACAATGTCTGTTGGCGCGCCCTCCATCAATGTCATTCCGTCATGAAGGATATAGGCCCGATCAATCACATCGAGAGTTTCACGCACATTGTGATCGGTTATTAAAACACCGATCCCTCTATCCTTCAGGTGCCCGACCAGTTCACGGATATCGCCGACTGCAATCGGGTCAATACCGGCAAACGGTTCATCAAGAAGGACAAAATGAGGGTTCGATGCGAGCGCTCTGGCGATTTCCACCCGGCGGCGTTCACCGCCAGACAGTGCCAGCGATGGCGTGCGTCGCAAATGTGTAATAGAGAATTCTGCTAACAAAGCGTCCAGAATGGCTTCTCGTCGTTCGCGCTGAGGTTCGGTAATTTCCAGGACCGCCCGGATATTGTTTTCCACGGAAAGCCCGCGAAATATGGATGCTTCCTGTGGAAGATAACCTATCCCCAGTCGCGCCCGCCGATACATGGGCAGATTGCTGATGTCCTGACCGTCCATAATAATGGAACCGTGGTCAGGCTGGATTAAACCCGTAATCATATAAAAACAGGTTGTCTTTCCGGCACCGTTCGGACCCAGCAGTCCCACCACCTCGCCGCGCATGACCGATAATGATACGCCCCGGACGACCGGTCGTTTTTTGAACCGTTTTCCCAGATCGTGGGCGAACAGCCCGGACTCGCCCACCGCCGACACCAGTCGCGGCTGTGCTCTGTCCTGATCGGCCTCAATGTCAGCCATATCCAGATCTGCGTTTTCGTCCATACCCTACGTTTTCCACTCAAGCGCATCAAAAAGCAAGCGTCGACTACCGCTGTTCGCCGTCAAATCACCTACGGAAAGGCTGTAGATTAACTGACGATTGCAACAATTATGCCAAATTTCTGAAGAAATATCTAAACTTATTGACGACTGCGCTCAAGAGGCAATCACTCGGTCGGCGCGGCTTCCGGTTGAAAGGTTCCCTGAACCCGTGTCCCGGAACCGTCCTCGCAGGCAAACAGCTTGCTAATTCCCGTGTTCAGATCGACTACAGCCTTGCACCCGTTCAGTTTGTTGGTGCCACGCAGAAGTTCTACTGTTCCCGTCAGCGTCGCGATTCCGGTATCGACAATATAGACACCACGATCTGATGTGACTGTATCGGTAACAGTTACAATCTTGACCTCATCATAGGCATCGACCCGGTGAACCGACGTACTGCCTTCATCGTCACGGCTGAAGTGCGCAGCCAGGACGTCAGCATACAACGTCTTGTCGGGTCGCTTGATTACCGCATCCCCACGGGCGACGGCCATCTGTTTGAGTTCCCAATACTCCAGTTGGTCCTCAGCCGTGATAACGTCGTCACCGGCGACGAACCGAATGTTTTCACCAGTCACAACCAGGACACCGTTGACAACATCATACGTGGCGACATCGCCATAAATCGTTTCCGTCGGCGAGCGAATCTCCACGTTTCCTTCGGCTTTCATGAGCCAGATTTCCGTGTTCCCGTTAACCTCACGGTAGTAGGCGCGGAGCAGATCAGAATCGACAGTCACCGTGCCCTTTATTGCGCGGGCATTGCCACGGGCAATAAACACCATGCTTTCCTGGTGCCATTCTATGCCGTCATCGGCCAGAATTTCGATAGGCTCGCCATCACTGCCGCCACTGGTGATATCAAGGCTCTGCGCACGCAGGTCCGTGATCAGCGCGAGTACTGTAAACAGTCCCAGAATTCCGGCGCGTACTATCTGTCGGTTCATTGCGCTGATCCCATCACGCCCGGAAACAGCAACAGCCGCGCTTTGCCGGTAAATACAATCACGTGCGTTTCATTGTTGACGCGAACCCCTTCCGAGATCAGATCGCCAATAGGACCCTGCCCTTGCACAGGCATGGCACTTTCCGCGGTCCGCGCCTCAATATCGATGTGCAGGACATCCGTATTCAACTCATACCCCAGATCATGAAACAGATTAACAGCCCCCGCGAGGTCCAGAGATTTGGCCTCACGGTTAAACACACCGGTTTCCGCTGTCACAGCCATCCAGGTTCCATCCGTCAAGCCAATGTCCGCTTTGGGCATCTGCAACTCCACGTGAGCGGAGTCCATAATGAGATTGTGCGCCAGATCCGCCGTGACGGCAAAAGGCTGGTTATCCTTGTCGACTCCGGTGTATCGGGGATTGACCATCGTGGGATCTTCCGATTCGCCCGAAAAGCCCGTCGAGAACCCGATGGATAACTGGATACTTTCCTTTTGCAGATACGGCCAGGCGACCACAACAACGACAAGCGTCAGGGCTGCAAATGGCAACAGATATTTCAGAAATCGAACCAGATGGCTATAAAGCGGATTGAGCTTTCGAACCGCATCAATCGAAGGCAGCCCGTGCCGGGCTGCTGGCCTTCGTCGGTTGGTCGGGTTCGCTGGTTTCGCCATTTGGCTGATTATCGCATTTTCATGTGTAATGCCGCTCACCACCATGTTCCCCGTTGATCTGGAATCTGCTCAGGCGAGGCCGGCACGAAGGCAGTCATGCAGGTGCAGTATACCGACTGGACGACCATCTTCAGTGACAAACAACGTTGTAATTGCGCTTTCGTTCATGATCAGTATGGCTTCGCTGGCAAGACTGTCAGCCGAAACCTGCTTGGGATCGAATGTCATCAAGTCTGCAGCCGGCGTCAACAGGTCTGGTTTCAGAAATGCCCGTCGGAGGTCGCCATCCGTAAAGATTCCAGCCAGACGACCGTCGCCATCGAGGACGCCTGCGCATCCGAAACTTTTTTCGGTCATGATGACGATCATATCGCCCAGAGGAGTGTCTGCCTGTACCAACGGCAATGCATCGCCCGTATGCATTAGGTCGCCTATCTTGAGAAGCTGTTTACCAAGCTGACCACCCGGGTGAAACTTGTGGAAGTCGTCAGGTGAGAACCCTTTTCGTTCAAGCAGCGATACGGCAATGGCATCGCCCAAACCAACCATCATGGTTGTCGACGTCGTGGGCGCCAGACCCATGGGACAGGCTTCATCATGCACGGGATAAGTCAATGTCACGGTCGATGCGCGCGCCAATGTACTGTCCAGCCGGGCCGTTAACGCCACAGTCGGAATACCGTAACGAACAGCATAGCTGAGTATATCCACCAGTTCAGAGGTCTCGCCGGAATTCGACAGAATAAATATCGCATCATCTTTTGTGATCATGCCCAGATCGCCATGGCTGGCTTCGGCCGGATGCACAAACATGGCCGGTGTTCCGGTCGAGGCAAGCGTCGCTGTGATCTTCGCGCCAACATGCCCCGCTTTGCCCATACCCGTGACAACGACACGGCCGTTTACACTGGCAAAAATATCAAGTGCCTGCGAAAACGATTCGCCCAGTGTGTTCGCCAGGGCTAGAAGTGCTGAAGCATAATTCGCCAATACGCGCCGACCGGAGTCGATGTCCTGATTGCCGGGTCGGTCCGAGTTTCTTGATTGTGTTATTGATGGGCTCATTGAGACCTGCTGGTTGGAGGCTGCTTAATAGATACGCCGGTAATGGTCGGCTATCAATGATGGAAGATGTCTTCTTCTGACCAGCCTGCGAGGTCCAGCTCTGCACGCACGGGGAGAAAGGCGAAACAGGCGGCAGCCAGTTCGCGACGGTTTTCGCGCACCAGATGCTGTTCTATCTTCTCATACAAGGCGTGAAGATACAGGACATCCGCGGCGGCGTACTCCTGTTGGGCGCGGGTCAACACGGGAGCAGCCCAGTCCGATGACTGTTGTTCCTTTGACAATTCGATGCCAAGCAATTCCTTGCACAGGTCTTTCAAGCCGTGCCGGTCCGTATAGGTTCGGACAAGCTTGGATGCGATCTTCGTACAAAACACCGGTGAGCACAGAATGTTCAAATCCCGCCGTATGACGGCAACGTCAAATCGGGCGTAATGAAACAGTTTTGTCGTACTGGTATCCGACAAAACTCTTTTCAGATTGGGCGCGTCATAATTTCTATCCGGAAAGTGCACCAGATGGGCCGAACCGTCGCCGGCGGATAGCTGCACAACACACAATCGATCACGCAGCAGGCTAAGGCCCTGGGTCTCGGTATCAACGGCAATCGCGTCGCCAAAACTCACGTCTGCAGGTAAATCGCCCTGATGACAATAGATTTCACCCGGCGTTTGTTTGGAACTCATCATCAAGTACCCTTCATCAAGCACGCTTCCTGCCTGGGCGATTCCCCAGTCACTGTCACAAACATGGCATTGCCACGACTATGGCAGATGATATCTCAAAAACATCTTAATGAAAATGGTGCCCAGGAGAAGACTCGAACTTCCACGACCTTGCGGCCACTGGCACCTGAAGCCAGCGCGTCTACCAATTCCGCCACCTGGGCAAGCGTAGGAACATACCGCATGTAGGCGGCGGCATAGCAACTACTTCTCAACTCATACCTTGTCAACCACCAAGAGCAGCTTTCGCCCCAAATCTGCGCCACAGGATTGATTGGCTCACCGGAGCAGAAAGCCTGTTTACGTTGCCGTCCGTTCATCAGATAATGGGGTATCAACGATTACGGATATCCCGCTGGCACGGACAAGGGACAACATCATATGGCTCGGCGTATTGTAACAGTATTTGGTGGCTCAGGGTTTATTGGACGGCATCTGGTGAAACGCCTTGCTGCCAAGGGTTATAGCGTTCGCGCAGCCGTCAGGGACATTGAAGCAGCGGCACACCTGAAACCCATGGGCGACGCGGGCCAGGTGGTTCCCTGGCCGGCCGATTTGAAGAACCCGGCTTCAGTACGGGCGGCTATTGAAGGTGCCGATTCCGTCGTAAACCTGGTGGGCATTTTGTCACCCTGGGGCAGACAGACCTTCAATGCCGTTCAGGCCGAAGGCGCGGAAAATATCGCAGTCATTTCCTCGGCGCTGGGTGTCCGGCGATTGCTCCATATGTCGGCGCTGGGTGCCTCACTTGATTCTGAATCAGCCTATGCACAAACAAAAGCCAGGGGCGAGAACGCCGTTCTTGAAAATTATCCATCAGCAACCATCTTCCGGCCAAGTGTGGTCTTCGGCCCCGAAGA
>JAJFID010000398.1 GCA_021775325.1 Rhodospirillales bacterium | reverse complement strand
ATTCTGGGTGCAGCGCATGGGCGCCATGAGATGATCGCCGACCACACACAGGTTACACCCAATGCATTCGCGAATATCCTCGATACGCCCCTCTTCGATCTTCCTGGGCAGGTACGGGTCCGCGATGGAGGGTCGCGCCGCGCCGATCATATCCATGACGCCTTTTTTGATCAGCGAGACCATTTTGTCGGGTGAGGTATACCGGCCAACGCCGACCACGGGTTTGGTGGTCAGGCCTTTGACAAACGAGATGAACGGTTCCTGAAAACCTTCTTCGGCAAAGCGTGACGTCTGGGAATCGTTCTCCCAGCGTGAGACGTTTACGTCCCACAGATCAGGCATTTCGGCCAGCATCTCAACCACATCCCGACCTTCATTTTCACAACTCAGTCCGTCCGCGCCGAGCAGCTCATCCACGGCAAACCGTACAGGTACAGCGCAGGTATCGCCCACCGCATCTAGCGTGTCTTCCAGCGTTTCCCTGAACAGCCGCAGCCGGTTTTCGAGCGATCCACCGTATTCGTCGATGCGGTCGTTGTGACGGCGTGACAGGAAGTGCATTTGCAATGTCAGATCGTGACCGCAATAGACATAGATCAGATCATAACCGCAGTTTTTTGAACGTATGGCGGCTTCGCGGTGCCAGCGGCGGAAATTGCGGATATCCTCTTTATCCATGGCACGCGTATGCAGTGGATCCTCGGCCGCCACGGGACGGCAGCTTGGTCCCAGGGAAGGTTCCCGGGTCAAACGACCGTTGCCGGCAATACCCTGATGAACAAGCTCAATGGCGGCCAGCGAACCATGGTGGTGAATTCTGTCCACCACCCGCTGATGATAGGGCATGTCCTGGTCATCCCACAGACGTCCCTCATTGAATGGTGTGGCATCGCCCGTGTAGTGCATCTCGACTTCTTCGGTACAGACAACGGCCCAGCCGCCTTCTGCTTTTACGCCCCGCATTTCTGCCAGTGCCGCCGGGTGTGTTCGCCCCATACCATTGCAATGAGGCACCTGATAGAACCGGTTTCGCGCCGTTTTTGGCCCAATTTTCACGGGTTCGAACAAAATGTCGTAACGGGGATCGCGCGCCATTTCCTTACTTCCTTCTCATTCGTCGAAACACATAAAAAATCACGACCGGTATGCCGGACAATACCAGCACCATGGGCATTCCATTGGGTCCGAGTGCATCCATGGCATGACCGACCGCTACCGGTCCGCCAACGCTGCCCAGTTCATAAAATGCGACCAATGCGGCATTCGCGCCAGCCAGTGAGGCAGCGTCGAACCGGTCACCCAGCAGAATGATGCATAACGTGTACAAACCAAATGCCACCCCGCCCCACAATACGAGGACAGGCCAGATGATAAGGGGTTCCCGCAGCACAAACGGTATGAGACCGCCGAATACGATGGTCAGCACCAGGAAAGCTGCCAACAGGCCGTCCCGCCCCAACTTGTCCGCAAGCACGCCTAGTGGAAACTGAATGAGCAGACTGCCCAGAACGATGGCCGTCATCATATAAATCGCCATGTCCGCATCAAAGCCCTCGCGAACAGCGTAGATGGGGAGGAAGGACAACTGGGTGGCATCCGTAACGCCTGCGAACAGGGCGATAACCATCAGCATGGGAGCCGCGCGAAGCGCCAGACCAAACGACCAGCCTTCCGAGTGCGGTAACGTCGGTGCCACGTCACGCGCCAACCAAATAGGCACCAGCGACAGGGAAATGACAAATGATGCCAGATAGAACGGTGTCCACGTCTCCACACCTATCGCCGTGATTGCCATCGGTCCCAGCAAAAAACCGAAACTCATAGTGATCATGAACCCGGCAATGATGCGCCCCCTGTCCTCTTTAGTGGCAAGCGCGTTGACCCAGGTTTCGCTGAGTATCCAGATTGTAGCAATACCGATACCCGCAATCACCCGACTGATGAACCAGGGCGCAACACCAAAAACACTGGGCATGACGGCAAGTGATACAGCGACCATCGACCCACCCAGCAACATGGCACCACAAAGGCCAAACCGGTTAACCAGCGTACCAATAAACGGACTCATGAGAATCAGTCCCAACGGCGCGCCGGCAACAACATAACCCGTATTCGCGGCACTCATACCGCGCAGCTCCATGGTCATGGAAACCATGGGCAATGCGGCACCCATGGCAAGGCCAGCCGCAAACGCCGCCACAAATATGGCGGTCAACGCCTTCAGGCGGGCATTCGGGTCAAGCTGTATTGCTGCCTCGTTCACAGGGGTCTCCGGGCCGGTGTATGATTCTGACCGTACACTCGCACGGCAGAACCAAACACGCGATAGCTACTTTGTGGTATACAATCAGATTGCGACAGTACAACACTTGCTGCACGTATCGATACAATCTGGAACGCCAATGCTGAACGTGGCACCCGATCAGGAAACGATTGATCTGCTTGTTTCACAAGCACAGGACCAGACGTGTGTGTGGAGCGTGGCAACGTTCGGTGCCATCGCCGAGTATCACGGAACGAAAGACGCCCCAATCACCATGCACAGCGACGGTGCAGGTCTGAAATTAACCTCCGGGCAGGGCGGTATGCAGCTCACGTATCACCCCGACATGCGATTGATCGCTTATGAAGGGCTATCGAAGATACCGAGCTTGTGGTCACAGGGCATATCTCTTTGCCTCCCCGCGAAACCCGCTCGAATGCGCGAAAACACAACCGTTACAGCCCTGGGGCCGGATGCACAGGCCATTGATCCCACCAGCCAGGACATGCTGCGCTTTGATCTGGGCGTTGGTGCAGTACACATGGACGCCTGTGTCCGTACGGATGATGACGCACTGATAGATCTGTTCGCCAAATACGACGGCATGCCCCTGTTCGACGGATGTGATGAATTGATAGCGGCGCTTCTGCATCGCAGCCCGACCCGGGTATTTTCATCTGCGCTGGCCCGCATCGAGGTTCACACACCCATCCCGGCATCGGACAGCGAAACACCTCACGGTGCCCACACCCACGTGTTACCCGAACTGCTCGCCCATGGCCGCGCCCATGCCGCCACCATACCCATACCCGAGGGCTGGTTCCCGGGTCTCAACCTGTTCCCGGCCAACCCTGCGCGAAATCACGAAGGCAATCCAAAAAACTTCGATTTAGCAACGCATGAAAAGTTTCAGACAATCATGTCGACGTTCGCGGACCCTGAGGTGACCGCCATCAAAAAAGCCGTACACGATGCCGTACTGAATGGACGGAGTCCGGAGACCATGGATATCCCGCACACCCGAGTCCTCCGCACGGCACTGCGTGTCAGCCTGCGACAACTCCGGCACACGCATGGCAACACCGACGTTCTGGAGGCGTGGTGCGACAGGTTTGAGGTCAATTCAGATACCGACTCAGATACCGGCGACACGTAGGCTCTACGCTTGACGGAAGGGCTGGCCTGCTCCTAAATCATTTCAGTCAAATTCTTCACCCCCCAAGTTCATTACCCTGTGAGGCATCTCATGAAATATCTGCACACCATGGTCAGAGTTCGCGACCTTGATCAGTCTCTGGACTTTTACTGTAACAAACTGGGGCTCAGGGAAACCGACCGCTATGAAAGCGAAGCCGGTCGATTTACCCTGGTGTTTCTCAGTGCCAGTGAAGACAGCGATGTCAAAGGGCAAGGGCCGGAACTGGAACTGACCTATAACTGGGACCCGGAAGACTATGATGGTGGACGAAACTTCGGGCATCTGGCCTATGCCGTGGACGATATCTACGACACCTGCCAGAAGCTGATGGATGCGGGCGTGACCATCAACCGGCCACCCCGATGTGGTCATATGGCGTTCGTGCGTTCACCGGATGGCATATCTGTTGAACTGCTGCAAAAAGACGGATCGCTGGAACCGGCAGAACCCTGGGCATCCATGGAAAACGTCGGCGCGTGGTAGCCGTCGGCAATTCGGATATTGCGATCTAGGTCTTGTGACTAGCTGGCGCGGCGACGGCGACGGCTTTCGCGGGGCTGCCGATCCTCTGACAATACCGGTGGCGCGGCAATCGGCCCAAGGGCAGCTTCAATGGCGTCCTTGGACGGTTTTTCTTTCGGCGTATAACCTTCCAGCGCATCAACCATGGCCCGCACATGCACAGCCGTCGTTCCGCAACAACCACCAACAATGCGAGCGCCCGCATCACGGGCCATGCGGGCATAGTCCGCCATGATTTCAGGTGTACCGGAATAAACGATTGCACCGTCCTCGTAAGCCGGAATGCCACAGTTTCCCTTGGCAATGATGACCTCACCATCGGCCCCGCCCCGGCTTATGCCGAGCACGGAATCGATCAGTGTTCCGGGTCCGATACCGCAATTGGCACCGAAAGCCAGAACACCGGTCTTGCCTGCCGCAATCAGTTCGTCACTCAGGGTATTCTTGAGCGCCACCGCATCTTCCGGCGACAGGCCCATCATGGTCCGGCCCACGGTATCAAAGGTCATGGTGGACACCACCGGCAATCCCGTAACAGACGCCCCCCGAATTGCGGCCGTCAGTTCTTCCTGTCCCGAAATCGTCTCAATCCAGTGTACGTCGGCACCTGCTTCCGCCTGGGCAATGGCCTGTTCGGCAAATGCGGCCTCGCCTTCTTCGATACTGACGACACCGACAGGTTCAAAAATTTCACCGGTTGGCCCCATGGATGCCGCAACAATAACGGGGCGGTCCGCTGCATCGGCGGCCTCGCGGGCGATGCGGACGCCCTCGAAGTTCAGTTCGTGGGCGCGGTTCTGGGCATTGTGAAGCTTGAGGCGATAGCTGTTGGCACCGAAGGTATTGGTGGTCAACAGGTCGGAGCCGGCGGCAACAAAACTGTCGTGAAGACTGCGAATTTTTTCAGGCTGGTCCGTGTTCCATAATTCAGGCGCGTCACCGGTCTCAAGCCCCATCAGGAACAGGTTCGTGCCAATGGCACCATCGGCCATCAAATAGTCTCGTTCAGCCAGCAATTGGGCCAGTAGATCGCTCATGTTCAGTTCCCAGAAGTATCA
>JAJFID010000397.1 GCA_021775325.1 Rhodospirillales bacterium | reverse complement strand
GCAAACGTTTCGCCAGAGACCTCACGGGCGCCAAGTTTTCCATACGTCAGAGCGACCGCTACCGGATAACTGATGCTGTACTGTGCCTTGCCCGTAGTCTCAGGCATGTCCCGCGCCAGACGCGTTGCCTCGTGAAAGCCGTGAATTTCTACGGCTTTGATGTCACCGACTGTAATCCCGTGTTCGGAACGAACGTTGAGGGCGGCCTGAATGGGCGCGTGTGCCCACCGGCAAACAGGAAACAGTTTGATGTTCTGCCGACACGTCAGCCAGTCCAGTGCGAGATCCTGCCAGTACCCGGCGGCAGACTCGCCCTCGACCGTAACGGCTGGCGCGCCCTCAAAACCGGCCAGGGCAAGTTCCGTCGCAGACACACCGACTAGGGCCCCCCAACCGGACCCGTCGTGTAACATTGTCGGGTTGTCGATCTCGCGCATCATCTGGCTGCGCGGTCCATGATACTCCGCGATGCCGATGGCATGGCGAAGCACATCCGGATCAGCGCCATTCAACCGGGCCCCCAGGGCTGCGACAGCCAGGGATATCCATGCGCCGGACGTATGGTAGTCCGTGACCGTGCCATGCAATGCCAGCCCGGCCCGACAACCAATTTCATAACCAATCACCATGGAGGTGAGCAGGTCTCTGCCGGAAAAGCGTGTGTCTCGTTCCGCAAAAGCCAGCACGGCGGGAAACAGGCCACAACCAGCATGGCCCTTGGCGAGGCTGTATCCGTCGTGTGCGTCAAGGTTGTCGATTTGTGTCGCCCCGGCATAGGCGGCCCCCGCAACGCTCGCCATCCTGCCATCAAACAGCAACCGGGCCATGTCATCTTCGATTGCCGTATTGAAAAGCCGAATGGCCGTCTCACGCCCAATCGTCGACGCCTTG
This sequence comes from Rhodospirillales bacterium, assembly GCA_021775325.1. GTDB lineage: Bacteria > Pseudomonadota > Alphaproteobacteria > Rhodospirillales > Casp-alpha2 > JABJGO01. Next base: position 40,766 of record JAJFID010000397.1, on the reverse strand, counting down.
ATCGCATGGGCCGCAGCACTGACACCGATCAGATCGAGGATCAGATCCTTCGCGCGTTCCACCGCATCAACCGGGATACCGTCAAAACCCGTGTGCAATACGAAATCCGAAAATGTCTTTGCCTGATCTGCCATTAGTATCCTCAATCACCGATGTGCCACAATAAACAGCCGCTGAAACGGAAACAGGGTCTTGCCGTCGGCCTGTTGTGGATAGTGGGTGCGCAATGTCTGCGCATAGGTTTCAAAGAAGGCTTCCCGCTCGCCGTCATCATTCAATGCGTTCAGAAATGGTCGCAGGCCGGTGGCGCGGGTCCAGTGGGCAACGGGATCATCGCCTTCCAGCACATGCACGTAGGTCGTCTCCCAGATATCCAGATGCCGGACATGGGGGTGCAGGATGTCGTAGTAGCTGGCCGGAGCAGTCACGGGTGATGCATCGCGAACACCCTGCAGCCGTGATGCCCACGCGCCGTCAGCCGCCACCTCACGCATGACCTGATGGGACGGCGCGTCGAAATTCCGCGGCATCTGGACTGCCAGAACACCGCCCGGGTTGAGCCAACCCGCAATGACGGGGAACAGTTCATCGTGATGGCCCAGCCACTGCAGCGCCGCGTTGGAATAAATCACATCCAGCCGTTCGGGCGGCTCCCAGGTATCAATGTCGGCTTCCATCCACTGGATGCCCCGTGTATCGTCCTGTGCATCATCCGCTTGCGCCCTGGCCAGCATTTCAGGTGACGAGTCCACACCCGTAACCGTCGCGTCCGGCCATCGCCTGGCCAGTTGGCGGGCCTGCTCACCCGCGCCGCAGCCCAGATCAACAATGGTGTTGGCGGGCGTCTGCGGTATACGGTCCATAAGGTCCTGTGCCGGACGGGCACGTTCATCCGTAAATTGCTGATACTTTTCCGGGTCCCACCCAACCGTTGTCATATATCATCTTCCATGGTCATGACGGTTTCTTCCGCAGGCAGTTCCAACCGAAATGTGGTGCCGTCACTGCCGGTGGACGCCAGTTCAACTTTCCCACCATGGGCAATGACGATGTCATGGGCGATGACCAATCCCAGACCGGTACCGCCGCGACGGGAAGATCCGGCAAAGGGTTTGAACAATTGTTCGCGTGTGGCGTCCGGCAGTCCGGGACCATCGTCGATCAGATCGACCTGTACGGCCTTGCCGTCCGGGCGCATGGCCGCGACGACGGAGAAATTCTCAGCCCCTGCCATGCGGGCGTTCAGTGCTATGTTGTGAAAAACCCGGAACAACTGATAACGGTCGCCAACCACCGTGATCTCAAAAGGCACCTGATTGAGCCAATTCATATCCGGTGTCATGCGCTGTGCGTCCGTTTCCATGACCGGCAGTTCCTCACGCAGGGTCACGCCTACTTCGGATACAAGCTCGCTCAGGTGGAACGGCTCCAGCCTCAAATTCAGGTCGCTGGCACTGACATAATCAAGCGTCTGACTGCACAGGCGCACCGCGCGGTGAATGGAGTTAAACAGCCGAGGCATAACATGCTGGACTTCCGGGTCCTCGATGGTTGCCAGCCGGTCCGACGCCAGCACCGCTGTCGCCAGGGTATTGCGCAGATCGTGATTAACCCGGGCAACGGCGGCACCCAGCGTCGCCAGTCTTGTCTTTTGGCCCAACGCGTGGCGCACGTCTTCCTGCATACCCCGCAATTCCCGCTGTGCCGTGCCCAACTCGTCAGTTCGCCGGGACTCGGCAATGACCCGCGCAGCATCCTCCGGCATGGCCCGGAAATGCCCCAGGTTACGCGTAATTCGCCGAATGGGACGAACCATGAGCCATTGCAGGCTGAGATAGACCAGCGCGGCGGTAAACAGCGAGATCACAACTGACAGACCCAGAATACGCCACGAAAACCGGATCATGGCGTCACGCATGGGTATTTCATCCATGATCAGTTCCACGCCGATGGTGGGGTTTTTGGGCGACACTCCAATGACCCGCAGCACCCGGTTTTCGCCCTGACTCAACGTCTCGAATGCGTCCATGCACCACGTCAAAAATGTGCCCTTGGACAAATCCACGTCCACGTCCACTTTCGGCGGCATGGTGTCGCCAACCATGAGCATACGCTGGTCTGTCAGATTGAGAACGATGCCGTAGGTCCCGGTATAGAACAGCAGTTCCTTTTCCAGATCCATATCCACGGTACCGGATTTAAGCGCTTCCACCGCAATCATGGCCAGATGCGCTTCGGCTATGTGCTGTTCCATGTAATTTTTGCGAAATCGGGATACGGACGGCGTCCAGATCAGGAACTCCGCCAGCATGAGAAACGCAATGGTCAGCACCATGAGACGAACCGACAAGCCCATAGCCGGGCGCTTGGCCACTTCTCCGCTATTGTTATGCTCAGATTCAGGGTCAGACATCAGAGCCCCAGTCTATCTGCTTGAGCAAAAGGCGCAATCGTATCAGCCAAATTTGGCGAGAAACCGAACCAGCCATTTTGTCCTCTCGCCAAACAGCTTGGGTGTATAGTAACTGCCAGCGAGGCGTTTCGAAACTTCACCCAATGTCGGATAGGGCACGACCATACCCGCCAATGCTCCGATATTCAGCCCGTTGGCCATGGCCAGAACCCAGACCTGGATTAGTTCACCTGCGTTGGGACCAGCGATTCCGGCACCCAGAATCTTGCCCTTTGGCGTCACAATGACCTTGATCAGACCGTCCGTCATGCGCTCGGCTTGTGCCCGGTCGTTTTCGTGGAACGGCCAGCGCAGTATCTGGAAGTCCGAGCCTCGTTGTTCGCGGGCCTGCACCTCGTTCAGACCCACCTGTGCTACTTCCGGCGAGGTATATGTGACCCAGGGGATGCTACTGTGATCCGCCTTGGCGGGCAGTCGGAACAAGGCGTTGCGGATGACAATGCCCGCGTGATAGAGCGCCACATGGGTGAACTGCAGCGCACCGGCACAGTCGCCAATGGCAAAAATGTGCTTGTTGGAGGTGCGCAGCCGCGAATCGACTTCAATGCCCTTGGCAGAGTATGTTACATCTGCCGCTTCCAGGTCGAGGTGGTTCACGTTTGGACGCCGGCCTGTGGCCAGCAGGATATCCGAGCCTTCAATCCGCTGTTCATCATCATCGGATTTGAGAATCACCGCGACACCGTCCGCTGTCTTTTCAATTCGCTCCACACGGACGCCCTCGCGGATATCGATGCCGTCGGCGATCATGGACTGGCGGGCGATATCCACCAGTTCCACATCATCCTTGGGCATCACGCTGAACATTTCGAGTATGGTGACATCGGCACCCAATCGGCGGTGGGCCTGCGCCATTTCACAGCCGATAGGACCACCGCCGATAACAATCAGGTGTTTTGGAAACCGGCGATCATGAAAAATGGTCTCGTTGGTGTGATACGGCACGGTGTCGAGCCCGGGAATGGGCGGAATGGCAGCGGATGACCCCGTTGCAATCACAAACCGCCGGGCCTTGATACGCGTGTCACCAACAGCCACTTCCCTGCGGCCCACAAATCGGCCTTCACCCTGCACCACAGTCACGCCAAGCCCTTCGAAGCGCTCAACGCTGTCATTGGGCTCAATGGCGGCAATAACACCGTGCACATGCTCGTAGATGGCGGCGTGATCAACGGTTGGTTCAACGGCAGTGATCCCGAAACGACTGGCGCTGGTAAATGCGTGCGCCGCCTTTCCTGCCGCCAGCAATGCCTTGGACGGCACACACCCGTAGTTCAGACAATCACCGCCCATGAGACCTTTTTCCACAAGGACTGTTTTGGCCCCCATCATGGATGCCCCGGCTGCGGTCGCCAGACCACCAGAACCCGCGCCGATGACGCAGATGTCTGTCTCGATAACCTCAGGCATTGTCAGGTGTTTCCTTGCGTCCCCGTATTTTCTTGTAGACTACAGGAATGATCGACAACACCGCCAGTCCGACGATCGGGGTCAGCACACTGGGCTGAAAAATGATCCCCAGGTCCGGCTGTTCGCCCTTTTCGATCAGGGCACCCAGTCCGTTGCCCAGACTGCAGTAAACAAAACTGCCGGGGATAATGCCGACAAATGTACCAATCGTGTAACTGCCCAGTCTCATACCCAGTAAAGCCGGTACCAGATTGACCAGCCAAAACGGGAAGATGGGTACCAGCCGCAGGACCAGCAAATAGGAAAGTGCGTTTTCCCTGAAACCTTCCTCCATCTTGTGGACCATGGCACCGGCCTTGGCATGCAGATAATCAGCCAACGCGTATCGGGCAGCCAGGAAAATCAGCACGGCCCCCACGGTAGCGGACGAAACAACCAGCGCCATGGACAACCATGTGCCAAAGACAAACCCGCCGATCAGCGTCAGCCACACGGCACCCGGCAGCGAAAATGCCACGGCCAGCGCGTAGATAACCCAGAAACCAAGAGCAGCCAGCATGGTGTTGGCGGCATACCAATCCAGTAAAACAACCCTGTGTTCAGCCAGGGCACTGAAAGACAGATATTGTTGGCCACCGAGGGCGAAAAATAACACCAGTCCGGCGACGATCACCACCAGCGGAATCAAACGCTTTGACGACAGGCGGCTTTTCGATTGTTGGTTGGTTGTGTCTTCCGAAATTTGCTCTGTCATTGTCATCCAGAAACCTGATTGTGCGGCAAAGACCCGTGATCGTTATCCAGTGTGGATGACAACACTTACATACAATTTAATGGTTCGATGTCCTCAGGCAATTAATGTGACGGAGCCGTCGGATGAATAGAAATAAATTTAACGTGATAAGCCGCGAGCCGCCACGTGAAAGAATCCTTGTACAATAGGGGAAAAACCACATTAGGAGCGTTGACTTCATGCAAGCGAACCCGTATACACCGGGGCCAATTAATGTCGGAGAATTTCCGTGAAACGTACGTATCAACCGAGCAAACTCGTCCGCAAGCACCGTCACGGCTTTCGCAGCCGCATGGCGACTGTCGGCGGTCGTAAAGTAATTGCCAATCGTCGCGCGAAGGGCCGCAAACGCCTTTCTGCCTGAGTGCGCACATGCTTCCAACCGTCCTACGACTGCAACGCCGACCACAGTTCCTGAAAGTGGCCGGGACAAGGCAGAAGTGGGTGGCGCCAGGACTGATTCTCCAGATCAGACGGCGGCCACAGGACGATAAGGAAGCTGTGCCCGAAGGTGCTATTCGTCTTGGCTTTACCGTATCAAAGAAGGTCGGTAATGCAGTTCAGCGAAACAGGGCGAGGCGCCGATTGCGGGCAGCAGCGGGCGAAGTATTTGCCAAACATGCTGCCGAAGACTGTGACTTTGTGGTGATTGGCCGTGCGGCAACCCTGAAACGGTCTTATGACAAGCTGGTGAGCGATTTAGAAACGTCGCTTAAAGGGCTCAAAGCCTGGCGAGAGGCATAGAAGACCGGTTTTCGAACCGGGACGGGATGTAGCGGGAGAATTCGGGTGACACAGGTCTTGAATCAGGGAAGCGATACTGACCTACGGTCGACGACCCGATCACAGTTCCGGGATATGGCCTCAAATTTAGCTCAAGGCCTTTCCGGACTGCCCATCAGAATTCTGGTAACGCTGGTTCACCTTTATCAAATGGTATTCTCATCCGTTATGCCCGGAACCTGCCGGTTCTCTCCGACCTGCTCATGTTATGCCGTAACGGCCTTGAAAAATCATGGTGTCATTCGTGGCAGCTACCTGACCATTCGTCGGTTGCTGCGTTGCAATCCATGGGGGCCCTGGGGGCATGATCCCGTGCCACCGTCCCGATAACATCCTCAGATAATCGAAATAGCAAGAATATGAACCAGGAACCCCGCCATGTTTGAAAATCGCAATATGGTTTTGGCGATTTTGTTGTCCATTGCAATTGTCGTGGGATTTGAGCTGTATTTTCAGTCCAAAAAACCGGTTCCGGTGGCGGTTTCGCCCGATGCGACGTCGACCACAACGGGATCACAGAGCGGCTTGTCCGATTTGCCGTCTGCCACTTCGACATCCGGCGAACTACCCGGTCCTGTCGTAACTGCAGAACAGGCGTCAGAAATTGCCAGGGCCAGCCGTGACGACGTTCTGGCGGCTTCACAACGCGTGACCATTGTGACGGATCGACTGCAGGGCTCCATATCCCTGGTCGGCGGGCGGATTGATGATCTGTCTCTTCTGGATTATCGGGAAGAACTGGACCTGAACAGCGATAAGATCGTTCTGTTGCAGCCCCGGGGCATGGAGAACGCCTACTACGCCAGTTTTGGCTGGGTTCCCGGCACCGGCATGGAAAGTGTGGTACTGCCTGACAGCGATACGGTCTGGCAGGCTGATCGCCGCCAACTCATGGTCGGCGCGCCTGTCACTCTGAGTTGGGAAAACGGTCAGGGGTTGACCTATCGTAAAACAATCGCCATTGACGAAAACTACATGTTTACCGTTACCGAGAATGTTACCAACGCCTCGGACTCGACCGTGAACCTTCACCCCTACGGCCTCATATCCCGTCGCACCACCCCGGAAGTAACCGGCTTCTATATTCTGCACGAGGGTCTGCTGGGTGTATTTAATGAAACCCTGAGCGAAGTTGACTACGATGACCTGCAGGAAACCGGTGTCATTGAGAACGCGACTACCGGCGGCTGGATCGGCATTACAGACAAGTACTGGCTGGCAGCACTGGTCCCTGATCAGGAACAGACTATCGGTACCCGGTTCGTGCATCGCCTCGACAACGGCACGGACAAGTACCAGGTGGATTTTCTGAGTCCCGTACAGTCCGTGCAACCGGGCGGTAATACATCGTCGACGGTTCATTTCTTTGCCGGTGCAAAACAGGCTCTGTTGCTGGATGCTTATTCAGAGCAATACAAGGTTGACCGCTTCGACCTGGCGATCGATTTTGGCTGGTTCTATTTTCTGACCAAACCAATCTTCTATGCGCTGTTGTGGCTCAATGATCATGTTGGAAATCTGGGCATTGCCATTCTGATCCTGACCGTGGGTATCAAGCTGATATTCTTCCCGCTCGCCAACAAATCCTATGTGGCCATGAGCAAGATGAAGAAATTGCAGCCCAAAATGACCGAACTGCGCGAACAGTACGGGGATGATAAAGCCAAGCTTAATCAGGAAATGATGGCGCTGTACAAGAAAGAAAAGGCCAATCCCGCAGCCGGCTGCCTGCCTATTCTGATTCAGATTCCTGTGTTTTTTGCGCTCTACAAAGTGTTGTTTGTCACAATTGAGATGCGACACGCGCCGTTCTTCGGCTGGATTCAGGATCTTTCCGCGCCAGACCCCACGTCGCTTTTCAACCTGTTTGGTCTGATCCCGTGGGATCCTCCCGGCTTCCTGATGATTGGTGTATGGCCATTGCTCATGGGTATTTCCATGTTCCTGCAGCAAAAGCTGAACCCGCAACCGGCTGATCCGGTACAGGCCAAGATATTCCTGTTCATGCCGCTGATGTTCACCTTCCTGCTGGCCAGTTTCCCGGCCGGACTGGTGGTTTACTGGGCATGGAACAACTCGTTATCTATCCTTCAACAGTGGGTCATCATGCGGCGTATGGGCGTGAAAGCCTGAGCATACGGGCATTTTGCCACCCGGTTTGGAACTCCCATGACAGAACCCGGCGACCCCAAGCAGGCCAGTGAATTTCCGGAACCGGACGCCCATACTCTGGAAGAAGGTCGTCTGTTGTTCGCCCAGCAGTGCACCTTTGTGCTGGGGGCTGCAAAACCTGAGCACATCCCGACAACCGACCTGCCCGAGATTGCCTTTGCGGGGCGCTCCAACGTGGGTAAGTCCAGTCTTATCAACGCCCTGACCGGACACAATTCTCTGGCCCGCACGTCCAATACGCCGGGTCGCACCCAGGAAGTAAACTTCTTTGACCTGGGCGGACGTCTGATGATTGCCGATCTGCCGGGCTTCGGATATGCCCGTGCTGCCAAAACCCGCGTCAAACAATGGACACATCTGGTCATGACGTACCTCAGAGGACGGGCTGTATTGCGGCGCGCCTGTCTGCTGGTGGATGCGCGACATGGCCTCAAGCCTATCGATTTCGAGGTTATGGCTATGCTGGATCAGGCGGCTGTCAACTATCAGATCGTGCTGACCAAATCAGACAAGATCAAGGCCGATGCATTACAGCGCCTGATCGAGCGCATCGGCGCCGAAGCAAAGGCACACACTGCCCTGCACCCGGAGATCATTGCGACCAGTTCCCGCAAGGGTACAGGCATTGCCCATCTGCGCGCCGCACTGGGCCAACTGGCCCTGTCGCAGGCAGAATTTGAGGCGCTGGCAAAACCGGAATGATTGCTGCACGCGCATTATCCGTTTAGGGTCTGGTCGAACAAATACTTTTGGAATCAACATCATGAGCGACGATACAAACCAGTTTGACGTACCGCAGTCTGAAGAACGGCTGCTGGAAAAGGCGAAGGTTCTTTCTGAAGCGTTACCGTTCATGAAACGCAATTCCGGCAAGACCATTGCCATCAAGTATGGTGGGCATGCCATGGGCGACGAAGCCATGGCCAAGCTGTTTGCCCGAGACATCGTCCTGCTGCGCCAGGTCGGCAGCAATCCCATCGTCGTTCACGGTGGCGGTCCGCAAATCGGGGCCATGCTGGACCGTCTACAGATCAAAAGCGATTTTGTCGATGGACTCAGGGTTACCGATCAGGAAACCGTTGAAGTGGTGGAGATGGTATTATCCGGTTCCATCAACAAAAACATTGTTTCCAACATCAATGAGGCTGGTGGTTTTGCTGTTGGCCTGTCCGGCAAAGACGGAAACCTGATTCTTGCGGACAAACTGCAACGCACAACACGGGATCCGGAATCGAACATTGAACGCGTTCTTGATCTGGGTCTGGTCGGTGAACCAAAGGAAATTCGTCCTCATATTCTGGACTTCTTCGAAGAATCAGACATCACTCCGGTAATCGCACCAATCGGTGTTGGCCCATCCGGTGAAACCCTGAACATTAATGCCGATACGGTTGCGGGTGCCATTTCGTCTGCTGTTCAGGCCCTGCGCCTGCTGATTCTGACCGACGTTCCCGGCGTCCTTGACAAGAACAAGAAGCTGATACCCGAACTGTCCGTGTCACAGGCCCGGGCACTCATCGCAGATGGCACGATTGCAGGTGGCATGATCCCCAAGATCGAGACCTGTATCCAGGCCGTGGAAGACGGCGTCGGCGGTGCCGTTATTCTGGACGGTCGGGTGCCGCACGCGATTCTGATCGAGCTTTACACGGAGCATGGGGCTGGCACCCTGATATTGCCCGACGTGTAAGGCATACAGCACAAACTCAGAAGTCCTGAAGAGCGTCTCGCCTAAGCCAAAGCGCTGATGGCGGCTTTCATTTCTTCGTCTGTTAAGGCGTACTTTTTACCCTTTGGTGCAAGTATCTTGTCATCCGGCAGCCCGGCAATCTTGGCCTGTACCTCAGCCGCCAGAATTGCTGAAATTTTGGCTTTCCAGCACACCGCAATAACAGGCTCAGGTGAGCCGGAATCGACAGCTTTTTCGACCAGGGTAATATCCAGGCCGCTCATCACAGCGATGCCGGCAATGACCAGATCAATATCCCCGCGACCGAGCGCTTCGTTCAGCGACGCCTCGTTCAGTTTACCATTTTCCTTCATATCTTCGGCGATCTGGATCGGTGTAACGGGACGCCCCTTTTTCTTCTTTTTCTCACCGTCCTCTTCCCACAGTTCGTCCACGTCTACGACATCTGGTTTGTCATCCTTCTTTGTATCGTCCCAATCCGGATCAGCCAGATCCTTTGCTTTGTCGGATTTTCCGCCAAGCGCCCATTCAGGATCAAAAGATCCCTCACCAATTCGCCGGGCAACAATGTCCTTGATGTCCGACATGGTTTCGGGAGGCAGGTCGGCCCGTTGTTGTAACGACTCCATGAGGTTTTCAGCTACGAATCGCGCCAGACTGAGGGCTGCGCGGAATGGTAGCTTGGGTCGCTTGACCAGGGGTTCGTGCCATTGCTCGACCGTGGGTGCTTTTGCAATCAAGGCATCCAGCGTTTCTTCGCGAATTTGCGCGCTGGGATTGCCCAGCAACAGGCCAGTGGCTTCTTTATCGTCCACCTGGATGATGGCATCGGACAACGCTTCGGATACAGTCGGACGCCGGGTGATGGCGTTGAGCGCTCCCTTGATCGGGCTGCTGGAAATTATATCCTTCAGGTCTTCGTCAGACAGTACCGGCGAACAGGACAGAACCGGCTCCGCCACGACGATTTCCGCATCGCGGGCCAGTTGGTTGATAACTCCGGCTGGCGCATTGGCAACGTCTTTCAGCGTTTCCGCCATGATCTGACGAACGCGCACAACCTGGTCGCGGGCGAGAATTTCGAGCGTTTCAACGGTGGCCTGATAGACCTTGTCCTGCTCGTCCGGTTCCATGTGCGAAACCAGTCTGGAAACTTTTTCAACCAGTGTAACGCGAACCTCTTCCGCATCATCCTTGGCCAGAATGATATCGGCCTGCCTAGGCGTTGCTTCGTTGGTGGCGAGATTTTTGCGAACTGAAACAGCGGGATCTTCTGGCAGGTAATAAAGGATCTCCGGCTTCATATCAGTACGGTTTGCCAATGCTTCACGCTCCGCATCGCTTCCCTTATGTACGAGCTCGCGCGCCGCCTCGTAACTCAGGTTGCCGGCGTTGGCTGCATCAGGTGTATTTGCCATTCGACTTTGCCTCGAATTGTTTTCTTGTTGTACCCCAGTCAAAACGTATCCAATTCAATGCATCCCGTAAAGAGATACGGCAGGTCGAATACGGGTATATGCAACGAAGGTGCCTTCGTTACACGTTGGCGGCATGTGAGTCGCGATCAACGAGATTGGAAAAGAACTGAATATTCCAATTCATCTCTTTTTCACTCATGGGAAATCCGTCGCTACTATCTGCGTTTTCACTCGTCGTTGCTTCCAGCACATCACCGGGCGGAATACGGGCCATACGCTTCTGCAGTGCTGTAATTAGTGATACCGGCAGGCCGGATTTCCATACGAGAGATACAATAGCTTTGGGATTGCGTTCTGAAAAAATTCGTTTCACAACGACCTCGGGCAGATCGGAAAGTACAATAAGTGCCGCCAGCACAAACTTATGATCGCCTGCCTGCAACGCACTGGAAATGACTGAAGATCGCAATCCTCCTGAGTTATTCAGGCGATCAACTAGGGCCATGGACACCGGCCCCTCCAGAAAGTCGAACAAACCATGCCGGGATGAATCGTCGGCTTCATTTTCCATGCGCTCGTACACCAACGCTTCAACCTCTGCTTTGGTTTCGTCATCCATATCGTCGCGGGATTTAAGCGATTCAAGCAGATGTCCGCCGACGAAGTTGGCCAGTTTTTGGGGGCCGTCGGACGGCAGTTTCGGGCGGTTGATCAGGGGTTCGTGCCAGATGTCGACGTCGGCGGCACGGTCAATCAGGTCATCGAGCACTTCCTCCCGGATTTGTGCTGATGAGTTGCTCAGCAGTTCGCCGATTGCCGACGTATCATCGGTGTTGACGACAGCATCCGATACAGATTCGCTGACCTTTTCGCGGCGTGAAATGGCGCAAAGATTATCACTGACCGTTCCACTTTCGATAATCTCCAGCAGAATATCGTCGGTCAGAACCGGGGAGTACTCCAGCACAGGGGCCGAAACGGAAACTTCTGTATCAACCGCCAGGGTGCGGACAATATCAACCGGGATACCGTCCCTATCTTTTATGGCAGCGGTCATGGTTTCGCGAACCTTGACGGTCTGGTCCTTTGCCAGAGCTGACAGGGCGTCGTGGGTAGAATTTTTTAACTTGCTGTCTTTTTCATTGTGAATGCGGGGCGTCAACGTCACGATTCTTGTCACCAAGCCTTCACGAACGACTTCGCTCTCGTCCTGGACGAGCAGTTCGATGGTTTGACGTGGGGCAGTCAGATTGCCGGCCACAGCCTTGCGAACATCCGCCGAGTCGTCCTGCGCCAGATAATACAGGACCTCGGGCGGCAGATCTGAACGCTCGGCCAGAGATGCCCGTACCGCAGGGTCATCATCGCGGGCCATGGCCTTTGAGTCCTCATAAGTCAGTTCAGTTATTGAAGCATCAGCCGACATCTAGCCCCCCGGCGAATGTCTGTTAGTCCAACCCACCGGTCGACGTTCCAACCGGCGGCGCTAAACTTATGCCACCTTTACCCGCGTGTTTGACAGCATACATTGCCTCGTCTGCCCGGGCCATGAGTTCCTCAATTGTCTCACCACTAGACGGATCAAACATCGCCATGCCGATAGAGATACCTAACGGCCTGTCTTCAGCGCCGGAAAATTCGCGCAATGCCTCGCTGGAAGCCAGCAGTCCCTCGGCACGTTTCATGGCAATCTCTTCAGTAATATGATCGAGCCATAAAGCAAACTCGTCGCCGCCCAGGCGGGCAATCACATCGACTGGTCTGGAATTATCGACCATTAACTGTCTCAGCATAAGAATCGCATCATCACCGGCCTGATGACCAAGAACATCATTGACCAGCTTGAAGTTATCCATATCCACGAAAAACAGCGCGGCCGTTGCATTTTCTTTCTCAAGCCGGCTTATCCGACGCGGCAGTTCTTCTTCGAAAAATGCCCGGCGATTTAGCAGGCCTGTCATACTGTCCGTACGCGACAGCGCGACGATGCGTTTGTGATTGGCGATCTGTTCGTTGGCAATACCCAACTGGTTGGCAACGTCACTCAACAATATCCGGTAATCGTCTTCCCATGGCGATGCGTCCTTGTGACGCCATACAGCAAACACGCCATTGATCGCCTGGCGGTACAAGGTTGGCGTGAGCAGGACACGCCAGTCGCCAATCTCGGCGTCCTCGGTTATGGCGCGCGACTTCAACGTCGGGAACATCTCAATGATCGGGTCAATGCCGTCGGCCTCACCATTTTCTGCCGCCACCTCATAATTGTCACCGTCGGCCAGACGGTAAATGCGGGCACCGTCTGCCATCACTGCATCCAGCGTAGCCGTCGCGGCAGCGGACAGCATGTTGAGCGGATCAATTTCGTCACGAATGGCAAATACGATATGATTCAGCAAATACTCGCGATGCCGTGCGCGGGCCAGCGCAGATTCATTCGCCCGGTCATCTGTCACGTCACGGCAGCTACCTCTGGTACCGACCCAGTTACCCTCGTCATCAAACAGTGGAACGCAGGACGCCAGCATACAGGCCGTAGCACCGTCACTGGCACTGAGCCACATCTCCACATTATCCAATGGTTTGCGGCTGATGAACGGAATTGGGTCATACTGATCAGGGTCGAGCACAAATTTGCGTGCCTTGTTACCAACAATTTCGTCCGCCGAGTATCCGAGTGCACCCTTTGGCGAAACAAAAACGAATGTCCCGTCGGCACCGATTTCCCATGCGAAATCACTGTTGACCTCAACCAGATCCTTATATCGCTGGCGGGAGTCGACCAGCGCCGTGCGCAGGTTACGTTCCATGGTCATGTCGCGAACAAGAATCAGGAACTCACCGCTGCCATTTTTATCAACAGGCAATCCCATAGGCGAAATGGAAGCTTCCAGAAACACATCACCTTTTTCGGATTCAATCGTGATGTTGCAAAGCGCAATCGTATGGTCGCGTGTGGCATTCCCCAGAGCATCACTGAGTGATGGCAAATTGCCGTCGTTCAGTAACGAAACAATACTGTTACCTTTGGAATTAGACGTAATCACGTCGCCGCTGCCATTGACCAGCAGTGCAGCGCCCGGATAGCCATCCAGCATGGCCTCTCTCTCCGTCGTGCTATCCGCCCCGATCAATACGTCTTCTGACATGCCTACCCTTTAATTCCGTGACAACGCCCGTAACAACATGAGGCGAGGACGACAAGATGCCGCGAATCACACCTTGGGAATCCACAGTATAGAAACATAACTTCATGGAACCAACATGGAAATACCCAGTCTTTGTACGGATTTTCATGAAAAGCTTGCCAATATGCCATCCTGTAATCACCATCTGGTCATGAATACGTGCTCCGCTGAAAAAGTTCCCCCGGAACAATTAACCGGCCAGTCAGATATTTCGGACCTTCAAAACGCCGAAACCTGGATTTTCGATCTGGATAATACCCTGTATCCGGCGTCATGCCGTCTGTTTGATCAGGTCGAGAAGAATATGACACGCTTCATCCAACAACTGCTGGATTGTGAGCGCGAGGAAGCCTACAGCGTTCAGAAGACGTATTTCCAGGAACACGGCACCACCATGTCGGGGCTCATGAAAAACCACGGCGTGGCACCAAAAGAGTTTCTGGATTTTGTACACAAAATTGATTTGAGCGGCGTGCCCGTCGATCCGGCCATTGATCTGGCGCTTTCACGGCTGCAGGGCCGCAAGTTGATTTTCACCAACGGTTCTACGGATCATGCCGACAATGTTACTGGGCATCTGGGTATCCGGCATCATTTTGACGATGTGTTCGATATAGTGGCCGCCAATTTTATCCCCAAACCAGCCCGGTCCGTCTACGACCAGCTCGCAGAGCTTCACGGGATCAATCCCGCCACCACGGTCATGGTGGAGGATATGGCGATTAACCTGGAACCTGCCGCAGCTATGGGCATGACAACGGTCTGGGTCAGAACTGACAGTTCATGGGGTACCAAGGGCGCAGATGGGGATCACATCCACCACATCGTCGATGATCTGGCCGACTGGCTGGGCAGAATTGTCAGTACGGAACCCGCAACCGCCTGATACCTGACCGCAGATTGCCTGACTGCCGTCACCTAAACACGTGTTTAGAGATCGCGTTTCTGATCAGCATTGTCATACAGGATTTTCGCCCATTCAGCGTTGACCCGGTCGCGCATGACGATGTCATCGGGCATCATGTCACCGCTGGCCCGTTTCAGGGCGGTATGGTGGGGCGGCACCGGTTCGCCTCGGCCCCACTGCACAAACCCTTCGCCGCCCTCCTGACGCACATGCGGCGGAAGATAGGACTGAATGACGATACCGATCCTGCGGTCGTCACTTCTGTTGGGTTGCGAGGAATGAACAATCCGCCGGTTGTGCAGTGACATCTGTCCAGGTCGCAAAACCAGATCAACACCATTATCCGTCTCGCCCACGTCAATCTCCTGACCACGTGTCAGAATGTTGTCGTCACCAAACGTGTCCGTGTGAGTCAGAATGCCGTTTTTCCAGGACCCGGGTAACATGCTCATACAACCGCTTTCCGCGTTGCTGGGCGACAGTGCCAGCCACGCCGTGGTTCCATCATGAGGCTCCAGCCCCATATAGGTGGCATCCTGATGCCAACTCACATAACCCGGATCACCCGGTTCCTTGATAAACAGGACCGTGCCAAACACCAGAATATCCGGCCCGATAAGGTCTTCGACAGCATCCATAATAACCGGGTGATGTGCAATTTCGTCGATAACGGACAGGATCAGATGGGTGTTGTTTCGCTGGTTCGGTGCCAGCACATCCGGAAACTGTCTTTCCACAGCCTCAAGCCGGTGACGTAAGGCGATGGCATCGGCTTCCGACATCACATCCACAGGCGAGCAGAATCCGTCCTCTTCATAGGATTGCATCTGAGCGTCGGTCAAATGTTTGGGCATCATCGTATCCTCAGGTCCTGCTTACACCGTTCGGTTAATCTTGCCTAATCATCAGACTGACGGCAATTGAGAAAATCAGTTCATAAACATGAAATACATTACGGGTTTCAATTGACACGTTGCCGTCACTCCCTCATTTTCCTGCGCACGTGAACAACCGGCAACACATCACACCCGGAAAACCTCAAACATAAGGTTCAAGCGGCTATGAGCGATATGGCACAACTTCAGACAACGATCGAATCCGCATGGGAAGATCGGGATTCCATCACCATCCATACCACGGGCGATATCCGCGATGCAGTCAACACAGCCCTGCAGTCTCTCGATAATGGCGAGGCGCGGGTCGCTGAGAAATCCGCCGATGGCTGGTCTGTCAATCAGTGGCTCAAGAAAGCCGTCCTGCTGTCGTTCCGACTGAATGACATGGAAACCATCGAAGGCGGTGCGGGCGGCGCAATCTGGTGGGACAAGGTACCCAGCAAGTTCGCTGGCTGGTCCGAAAACAGGTTTCGCGAAGCAGGTTTCAGGGCCGTTCCCAATTGCACGGTGCGGCACTCTGCCTATATCGCGCCCGGTGTTATCCTGATGCCGAGTTTCGTCAATCTGGGTGCCTATGTTGATTCAGGCACCATGGTCGATACCTGGGTGACAGTGGGAAGCTGCGCGCAGATTGGCAAAAACTGTCATCTATCCGGCGGCGTTGGCATTGGCGGCGTGCTGGAACCGCTGCAGGCCGGTCCGGTTGTGATCGAAGACAATTGCTTTATTGGTGCCCGTTCCGAGGTGGTCGAAGGCGTCGTGGTCGAGGAAGGCTCGGTGTTGTCCATGGGCGTTTATATCAGTGCCTCCACCAAAATTATCGATCGGGCGACGGGAGAAGTCTTTTATGGCCGTGTTCCCGCCTATTCCGTCGTTGTCCCGGGCACCATGCCCGGCAAGCCGTTGCCGGATGGCAGCCCGGGTCCCGGTCTCTATTGCGCCGTTATCGTCAAGCGGGTGGATGAGCAGACCCGCTCCAAAACCTCCATCAACGATCTGTTGAGAGATTGATAGATAGATAGGTTTTGGGGCACATATGAGCACGCTTGATCCCGTTTCTCTGAGCCAGGCGCTTGTCCAATGCCCGAGCATCACACCTGTGGACGCGGGGGCATTGGGTGTGCTGCAGGGATTTCTGGAGCAACACGGGTTTGCGTGTCACCGCAAGATATTCGAGGACGATGACACGCCGCCTGTAGACAATCTGTATGCCCGCCTCGGCGCAGGATCACCGAACCTGTGTTTTGCCGGTCACACGGATGTTGTACCACCGGGCGATGAGTCACTTTGGACGTTCCCGCCCTTCGACGCGACGATCAGCGGCGGTCGATTTTATGGTCGTGGTGCCACCGACATGAAGTGTGCTATCGCATGTTTTGCTGTGGCCGCCGCCCGAATTGCCGAGCAATACAAAGGCAGCATGAACGGCTCCATCAGCCTGCTCATCACCGGTGACGAAGAAGGCGTCAGCATCAACGGCACCAAAAGAGCCCTGCCCTGGATCACCGACATGGGTGAAGTCCTGGACGGCTGCATCGTGGGCGAACCTACAAACCCCCACAAACTGGGCGAGATGGCAAAGATCGGCCGACGCGGCAGCCTGAATGGCCGCCTGATAGTCCATGGCACGCAGGGTCATGCCGCCTATCCGCACATGGCCGATAACCCCATTCCGCATCTGGTGCGCATGCTGTCTGTGCTCATGGATGAACCGCTGGATGGCGGCAGCGACCATTTTCAGGCATCGACCCTGACCGTGACCACTGTGGATGTCGGCAACGACACCACCAACGTCATTCCCTCCGATGCACAGGCCGGGTTCAACGTGCGCTTCAATGATTTGCATTCCAGCGCCAGCGTGGACAAAATCATCCGTGAGCGGCTGGACAGTGTTGGTGCCGATTATGATCTGAGCATCCGCGTATCCGGTGAATCGTTCCTGTCACCGCCGGGCCAGCTCAGTTCAGTGGTGGAAGCAGCCGTTGAACGCATTACCGGCCAAAAACCGGAACTGAGCACAACGGGCGGAACATCCGACGCCCGGTTCATCAAGGACTATTGCCCGGTTGTGGAATTTGGCATGATCAGCGACACAGCCCACAAAACCGATGAGTTTGTGATGGTGGACGATATTCACGCACTGACCGACGTATACGAGCATGTGATTCGGGATTTTCTGGATATTTCAGAACAATGAGCCTTGTGAACGCTGTAAGCCGCCCCCTGTATGGTGCCTACCGGCTGGCCCGGCTGGATCCGGAAGGCCTGACGTATTTTGACATTACCCCGGCCGGGTTCTGGTTTTCGTTTTTTGCCGCGGTCCTGTCGTTTCCGTTCTACGTGGTCATCATGGGTGCTTCCTGGATGGAATCCTCCGCCGACGTTGCCGTCTGGCGTATCATAGTTGTGGAGTTGATCACCTACGTCATCGCCTGGACAGCCTTCCCCGTGATCATGCCGCTGGTTGTCCGGGCCATGGACCGGGAACAACACTATATCCGGGGCATCGTCGCCTACAACTGGGCGTCGGTCATACAGAATGTGATTTATCTGCCCGTCGCGTTGCTTGGATCAATGGGTGTTATAGATGACACGCCAATCAGCCTCATCGTCCTGGTTTTGTTGCTCTTTTACAGTGGGTACGTCATGAAAGTGGCTTTAGACATCCGACCACTGTTGGCGTTTGCCATTATCTTTCTGGACGTAATGATCAGTGCGGTGCTCAACCACTGGAGCAGCACCATCCTCTACGGTTGATGCATACACGCAAAGCCACGTTTGCGAATGCGTCCATTCGCTCCGGTTTTGCTCTAGATGGGAATACCGAAGTAACTGGCCAGCGCGGCAAGGCCCAGAATGCCCAGCAGGACCGGCGATGTCATCAACCCGACAAAGGACAGCGCCAGCCCAATGAACGCCCACATGCCCTGACCCATGAACAGGGCAATGATGGAACACACGATACCCAGCGGCACGAACACAACACCCCACGTGAAGATACCCAGAACGCCGAAAGTGGCAGCGATCCATCCCATGACCGGTTTATGTTCCGAACGGCTCTGCCCGTCATGAGGCGCACCATATGCCTGTTGCCCCTGATCACCTGACTGCTGCCCGGCATCAGCGTCGGTAGCTGTCAGATTCAGCTCGATTGGTTTTGGTACCTGGTCGCTCATCCGTGCCTCCATGCACATGGCTGTTTCTATCAGCCACTACTGTATCAGAGTTAGTAACGAATATCCCTCAAGTAAAGGCCTTGTGGCGGGGCGGTCTGTCCGGTGTGGGTGCGGTCACGTGATGCCAGCACGTCGGCCAGGTCCTGTTTTGTCCAGCGCCCCTCGCCCACCTTGCGCAGGGCACCCATGATGATTCTGACCTGATTATGCAGAAATGACCGGGCGCTGACATCGGTATGAATTTCGTCGCCCACGCGTGTAACCGAGATTTCATTCAGGGTTTTGACAGGTGTTTTGGCCTGACAGACCGTTGCCCGGAAGGCTGTGAAATCATGCTCACCCACCAGCACCTGCGCCGCGTCATGCATGGCGTCAGCATCCAGCCTGACCGCCACGTGCCAGCACCTGTCCCGCTCGATTGCCGCCGGTGCCCGCCGGTTGAGAATACGATATCGATAGGACCGGCCGGTTGCCGAAAACCGGGCATGAAAGTCATCGGACACATCGTCAACCTCCAGTACAGCCACCGGGTGCGGGCGTACGTGGGCATTCATGGCTTCCCTGATCTTGTTGGCCGTGAACGGCTTCGTCAGATCAAAATGCGCGATCTGTGCCAGCGCGTGAACGCCTGCATCTGTGCGACCCGCACCGTACACAATCGTATCTTCACCACTGAATGCATGCACGGCCTGTTCAAGCACCTGCTGAACCGCAAGGCCGTTGTCCTGCCGTTGCCAGCCAACAAATGCTGACCCGTCATACTCGATTTTTATTCGATATCGTGACATCCCTTTATTTAGCCCGACACGTCATGGTAAGCGAGCCTTTGTTTAACCTGTTGAAAATACGACTGTGAAACCCCACGTTAACTAATGTGAACCATATTGAGGTACCCGAAGGGGTGTCATTTGTCACAATCCGTCGTGGGGGGGGATTCTGACGCACGAAGGCTGCCATGACGAATCCGATACAATCTAGCCAGGACGACCGAGATTCGCTGTTTGTGATGCCGCTTTCAATGGTGCCATTGCAGACTCCAGCGTTGAGGGGTGCGCGCCTGGTGAAAAATTCGAAACTGGAATCCATGATCGAGATTTTTTCGAACGAGGACACCGGCAGTGGTCAACTGGCTATTGGTGATCTGCCGGGTCAGTTTGGCTGGGATGAAACGGAAGAACACCCTGATTACCGGATCATGAAAAGACTGGTGCTGCTGCCCAGTTACGACGTTTACAGTCTGCGGCTGGCATTACGTGAACTTGAAATCGACATAGCCGACGTCAGTACGCTTCAACTCTCGGATGCGAAAAAAAGCGAACTGACCACCTACATGACCATGTTTACTCATCCGCTGATCAAACAGATCTACGGTGACGCGGGTGCCGACAATATTTCCAGCTTCGAAGATGTGCTGGCCCTGTTCCGGTCACCGGATGTTGCAGACGCCTTGGCGCGCCTGAAACAGATGGCAGAAAAGCTCAACATCCGACCCGAGGCCGTGCCTGACTTTCTGGAGGACTACGGTGATATTTTCATGTCACTCAGTTACTACCGGCAATGCCTGGATACGATTGAACCGATCATTACCGCATTTCTTGATGCCCTGCGTGAACTTCGCCAGGGTTTCCAGTTCAAGGAAGACCTGTCATTTATCGCCACAACCCGCGAAGTTGAGGCTGTGGTAAACGAAGTCATGGCCGGGGTTACCGGACGATTCGAGTCCTTCGACCGTTCATCCCATTCCATGTGGCAGGATATTTCCGCCGAACGCTTCAAGGAAGTCTCTAAACTGATTCGCAGTTTTCACAAAGTAAATGGCGGCGTTTTGTGTGCCCTGTGGGTTAAAATGCATGCTTGGGACTCGGCATTTCCAACTGCTTCAATCGGCAGCCCTTCCAAACGCGGTGAGTTCGTGCAATCGGATTTCAAACAGGGCATGGGCAAAATGCTCAAACTGGAACGGTCTGCGCCAAAACTGGAAGCCATCCGCTAGCTTGTCAGTACGATACCAGTCTTCAAATCATATCCGCGCATGAAGTCTGATGCATCCTGCGGTTTCTTTCCGGGACGCTGCAGTGATTCCAGAACCAGAACGCCGTCGCCACATGCAACAGCAGGACGGTTGTCCAGTACACGGCCCGGAGTCGCACCAGAATCAGAGGCATCGTGATCCACGCGTGCCGACAGAACCTTGATGCGCTCGCCTTCATGATCGAACCATGTACGGGGCCAGGGGTCGAACGCCCGCACAGAACGCTCCAGAAAGGCGGCATCCAGCTTCCAGTCCAGTCGCGCCTCGTCGCGGTCAATCTTGCTGGCGTATGTGACGCCATCGTCTGGCTGCGGAACCGGCGTCACGCTGCCATGTTGGATTCCGGCGAGGACTTCAAGGCACGCACTGGCACCCATGATCGCCAGTTGATCGTGCAGGCTGCCACCTGTGGTCGCGGCGTCCAGCGGGATGCGCCGGGTCATATACACAGGGCCGGTGTCCAGGCCTACATCCATCTGCATGATCGACACGCCGCTTTCTGCATCGCCCGCCTGAATGGCCCGTTGTATGGGAGCAGCGCCCCGCCAGCGCGGCAGCAGTGACGCGTGTACATTGATGCATCCGTATCCGGGCGCGTCGAGGATAGCAGCCGGTAAAATCTGGCCATACGCAACAACAACAGCCAGATCCAGATCAAGCGCGGCAAATTCGGTGATAGCGCCCACGGCCCGCATGTCCTGCGGCGTTCGCACCATCAGACCCAGTTCGAGGGCTGCTGCGTGAACGGGACAGGGTTGTTCCTTCTGCCCGCGCCCCGCCGGACGCGGCGGCTGGGCATAAACGCAAACCACATCGTGCCCGGCACTGATGATCGCGTTCAGCGTTGATACCGCGAAGTCCGGACTTCCCATAAAGGCAATGCGCAACAGACCCTCCTGCTTCTCACCCGGTCAGGCGGTTTCGAGAACACCCTGGCGTTTTGCCTTGGTCAGCTTGCGCAGGATCATGTTTCGCTTCAGCGATGATACATGATCCACAAACAGGATTCCGTCCAGGTGATCAATCTCGTGCTGGATACAGGTCGCCAGCAGATCATCGGCCTCGATCTCACAGGACTTGTTGTCCCGGTCGAGATACCGGACGCGAACCTGATCGGGTCGCTCGACCTCGGCAAAATATTCGGGCAGTGAGAGACAGCCTTCCTCGTGTACAGAAATATCGTCTGATTCCCAGACAACTTCCGGGTTGGCCATGGCCATGGGTGCCGAATCCTCGCCCTGACGGGCCACGTCTGCGACGATGACCCGTTTCTGAACCCCCACTTGCGGTGCCGCCAGACCTATACCGTTGGCGTCGTACATGGTTTCCAGCATGTCATCCATGAGTTTGCGCACGTCATCATCCACCGTATGGACCGCCTCGGCCGTACCCTTCAGGCGCGGATCAGGTGCAACTATGATTGGTAATCTCGCCACGGCTCACTTCTCAACCAGACTGTGTATCCAGATGTCATCCACATATTGCGTAGACCGCCCAAGGTCAAGGCCTGCCTGTCGTGCATGGGTCAACGCTGAATCCGGATTCGATACCGCAGAACAACTTCGCCGGATGCCGGAATATCAATTTTCCACACGGCTGTCATGCCATCCCGCGCGTTCGCATGACTGGTTTCCAGAATTTCCCAGTCGCCGACAACCTGTTCCCGTACCTCCATTGTTGCATCGCGCGGGCTGGCATTGCGTAGAATGAGTTCGTGGCTGGTCTCGAAAACGTTGTTATTGGCACCGCGCCGCTCAAAGCCGAGTTGCTTTCGACTGGCGCTGAGATCAAACGCTTTACCGGTGCCAATGACGATCTGATCACCAGTTGCCGACGACGACAAGTGTGCCTCACCCAGAAAACGTTTGATGCCCTGACTGTCAACACCATAGAGACGCGCGGTGCCGCCAGCCAGAGGCTCAGAGCCTTCGTTGGTAAAACGGTAACGGATGTCGGCGCGTTCGAGAGGCTGCTGGTCTGTTGCAACACGACCATAAAACGCCTGACCGTTGCCGTTCAGTACATACTGTTTTTCGGCTGCCAGGCCCGTCTGAGTACCAAGCAATACCTGAATGTTCCCGGGGCTCGTGAGATCGAAGGTGCCCGGCACGGCATAGAGATGGAAATCACCCAAAGCCTCACGGGACGGCTGGTTGCCGCCCGGTGCATCCGCCATGGCCATGGACATGGTTTCCATACGAAGCTGTGGTTGCGGCTGGGAAGTTCGGTTCACACTACCGGCCACCAGCGCGAGGGACGCCTGATCAAAACTGACCCCGGTGTTATTCTCGACACTGGCCCAGCTTTCCAGATCCAGCGTCAATCCCGTCGCCGTTTCATGGACGTTTACGGTGTGATCGGCGCGCCAGCCCAGGCCGTCACTGAGATACTGGAACCCGATGTCGCCGTCATGGGATTCGCCAGCGTTTATCATGGCGACCACGGCGGGGCTGTATTCAAGATCAGCGGGGATGTCATCAAACACCAGACGACCCGGTATGCCTGTCTCAAAACGGCCATCGATGCGAAGCACCACGCCCTCGGCCACACTCAGTACCTGTGCAGGAATGATGGATTCTTCGCCGGTGGTGGGGTGCGTCTTGATGATTCCCACCTGTCTGCCGACGGATCTGGCAAGCAGCGCACGGGGTGACAGACCGCTGAGCCTGTAGTCCAGCGCCCGGATAGATAGCCCGGCCCCGGTTAATTGAGCGGAGCCCGGTATCAGACGGGGGCTGATACCGGAAATGACCAGCTTTTCGGTTTCCTGATGGGTTGTCACATGCCGGACCTCGTCCACCAGCGCCAGACCGTTCTGATATACAGTCAGATTGAGACCGGTACGCTGATCCATACCGGCAACGATGGTCGTATCATCGGCCAGAGTTGCCACTGGTCCGGCGCAGATCAAGAGACCCATCAAAACCAGACCGCCGATTCGCACGTGTTTCATTGTTGTTGTCACTCCACTCGCCATAAAAACCGCCAAATTGTGCGCGTTTCCCCACACGCGTGCAAGTACCGGTACGACAGTGGTACAAATGCCTATGTTGACGGATCAGGAAATGTTTTTGGCTGCAGGCATCGCCTGCGCAGTTGTCGTACTGGCGGTGATTGTTATCATGAGCGGTCGGCGGCGGCGGGAGGACGATCTGGCTCTCACCGGTGCGCTGATCCGCATGCAGGAGACCACAGACCGGATCAGCACCGAACACGCCGTGCTCAGTGAAAAGCTGGGCACCAACCAGTCCGTGCTGGCCGACCGGTTACAGCAGACTCAGAATGACCTCAACCAGCGGCTGGAGTCCCTTCATCAACGGCTCGGCGACGGCATGGCACAGCAGACACAGAAGACAGGTGAATCTTTGAACATTCTGCAGGAACGGCTTGCCGTTATCGATGCTGCCCAGAAAAACATCACCGATCTGTCCCAGCAGATGGTCGGCCTGCAGGACATCCTGTCCAACAAACAGGCCCGTGGTGCATTCGGTGAATTCCAGTTGATTGATCTGGTATCCGACATTTTACCGCCGAGTGCCTATGAGACCCAGGTTACGCTGTCCAACAACAAACGTGTGGATTGCCTGTTGTTATTGCCGCTACCGCCCGGCCCTATTGCGATTGATGCAAAATACCCTATGGAATCCTACAAGGCTTTGCAGGCCGCTGGCGATGATCATACCAAACTGCAGGCTGAAAGAGCCTTTTCTGCCGATGTTACGAAGCACGTCAAGGATATCGCAGATAAATACATTATCCCCAATGAAACGGCTGAATCAGCGATCATGTTTTTGCCCAGCGAAGCCATCTATGCGGAGTTGCACGCCAACCCGAAACTCCATGGCGTCATTGCCGAGAGCTATCGTCGCAAAGTCTGGATCGTATCGCCAACGACTCTCATGGCGACACTGAACACAGTGCGGGCGATTCTGAGAGACGCGCGCATGAAAGAACAGGCGGGCGTGATTCAGAAAGAAGTGCAGGAGCTGACCAAGGACGTCGGGCGGCTGGATGAACGCGTCGGCAAGTTGCGGACTCATTTCGGCCATACGGAAAAAGACATCGCCGAAATCGAAATTTCCACACGGAAGATCATGTCCCGTGGTGAAAAGATCGAAGCTGTTCAACTGGGTGATGACTCGTCGCCGGTAGAAGATCTGCCCCTGCCGGAACCTGTAGAACCGGGGCGGGTTATCAACTGATCCGGGTGCCCACCGATTGCAACGGTGCCGGCGGCTGACTATATCATTGTGTTAAACAGTGTAACCAAACAGGTGGGTAGGAGATCGTTTTATGGACTTTTTTACAGGCATTGATGCCTCAGCCATATTTTTTATTGTCATTGTCGGCCTTGCTATCACAACTGTATTCAAGGGCGTCAAGATCGTGCCCCAGGGCATGGAGTTTCCGGTTGAGCGCTTCGGCAAATACATCAATACCCTGAAACCGGGCCTGCATCTGATCATCCCCTACGTTGACCGTGTGGCCTACGAGGTCAACATGCGCGAACGCGTCATGGACGTGCCGTCTCAGGAAATCATCACCAAGGACAATGCCATGGTCACCGTGGATGGTGTGGTATTCTTTCAGGTCCTGGACGCTGCCGGATCGGCCTATGAGGTCAACAATCTGGAAAACGCCACGCTGAACCTGACCATGACCAATATCCGAACGGTCATGGGCTCCATGGATCTGGACGAATTGCTGTCCCAGCGCGACCAGATCAATAACCGGTTGCTGACGGTGGTGGATGAAGCCACCAACCCGTGGGGCGTCAAGGTCACGCGCATCGAGATCAAGGACATTTCGCCGCCGCGCGATCTGGTGGAATCCATGGCCCGGCAGATGAAGGCCGAGCGGGACAAGCGTGCCAACATTCTGGAAGCCGAGGGCTTCCGTCAGGCCGAAATCCTCAAGGCCGAGGGTGAAAAACAGGGCGCAATTCTGGAAGCCGAAGGTCGCCGCGAGGCTGCCTACCGCGATGCCGAGGCCCGTGAACGCGAAGGTGAGGCGGAAGCAAAAGTCACAACAATGGTGTCCGACGCTATCGACAAAGGTAACGTGCAGGCCGTGAACTACTTCATTGCCCAGAAATATGTCGAGGCCTTCGGACAGATCGCCACGTCGCGCAATCAGAAGCTCCTGATTGTGCCCATGGAGGCCACATCCATGCTGGGATCACTGGCGGGTATCGCCGAGATTGCCAAGGATGCCTTTGGCAAGAATAGTGGCCCCTCATCGGACGCTGGCCCCTGGGATGGTGCATCAGACAAATGATCGAATTGTTTGAACAGCTATCCTACTGGCACTGGGGTGTTCTCGCCCTGGTGCTGGTGGTCCTTGAGATTTTCGCCCCCGGCGTCATATTCCTGTGGGTCGGGATCGGTGCCGGCATTACCGCGCTGATCTCACTGGCCGCGCCGGATATGAGCTGGCAGATACAGTTGCTGTGTTTTGCCGTGCTGGCCGTTGCTGTCACAGTGGGTGGCCGGGTCTGGTTCAAACGCCATCCGGTGATTTCGGACAAACCCATGCTCAACAAACGCGGCGACCAGTACATCGGTCAGGTGGTCGTGCTGTCGGAGGCCATTACCAACGGCGTCGGCAAAGCAAAAGTAGGTGACGGACAATGGCGTGTCAGTGGCGACGATCACGCGGCGGGTACAAGGGTGCGAATCACGGGCGTGGACGGTGCTACGTTTCAGGTAGAAGCCGAGTAACCGGACTTACTGGACTTCCCGCCGGGCGCGCAACGCCGTGGTCAGGGTGCCCTCATCCAGATAATCAAGCTCACCGCCCACCGGCACGCCATGGGCCAGCGCAGTCACGTTGATGGTCTCGCGGTTGAGGCTGTCGGCGATGTAGTGTGCGGTGGTCTGACCGTCCACAGTGGCACTGAGCGCCAAGACAACCTCGGCGACACCATCAGAGTCAGTACGGCGCACCAGCGTCGGAATGTTCAGATCATCGGGCCCGACGCCGTCCAGCGCCGACAGGGTGCCGCCCAGTACATGATAAACGCCTTTGAATACAGCCGTACGTTCCAGCGCCCACAGGTCGGCCACGTCCTCAACCACGCAGATTATCGTGTGGTCACGGCGGGCGTCAGTGCACACGGCGCACGGGTCATTGGTATCCACATTGCCGCAGGTGCTGCAGGTGCGGATTTCACGGGCGACCTCGTCCATGGCCTTGATCAGCGGCTTAAGCAAGCCGTCCTGACGCTTGATCAGGTGCAGCACGGCGCGGCGCGCCGATCGCGGTCCCAGTCCGGGCAGTTTGGCCAGATACTGTACCAGTTGTTCAACGGAGGCATTTTGCATGATGGATGTGACCTGTAGTCAGTCTCGATCGGCAGCGGCCTAGAACGGCAACTGAATACCGGGCGGCAGCTCCAGTCCGCCGGTCAGTTCGGACATCTTCTCGCGCGCGACCTCGTCCACCTTGGTGCGGGCATCGTTGATGGCTGCCACAATCAGGTCTTCCAGCATGGCCGCATCGGCCTCGCCTACCAGTGACGGGTCCACGTGGACCCGGCGGGCTTCGCCCTTGCCGTTCAGCACCACTTCCACCATGCCGCCACCGGAAGACCCGGTGACTTCCAGGTCGGCCAGTGAGTCCTGCATCTCCTGCATTCGGCCCTGCATGTCCTGAGCCTGTTTCATCATTTGTGCGAAGTTCTTCATTACGGATTTCCGATTTGTCTCAATAGTAAATGTGATCGTTGGATAGATGTTCTGAGCACGTGTATAACAGGCATGCCCCTGTGATAACAGGCGAGAAAGAGCGAGTGTCATGCCACACCAGAACCTGTTTGTCTTTGATATTGAAACCGTACCCGATACAGATGCCGTGCCCAATCTGACCGGCTTCGAGGACGGTGATGCGGAAGCCCGCCGGGCTGAGCTGGAACGCTACCACCTGGACATCACCGACGGCCGCAATCCTTTTCCGCGCCAGCCCTTCCACCGTGTGGTCGCCATCAGTTTCCTGGAAGCCGAGATCGAGCGCGACGGCGTTGAAGAAATCTACAACCTGCGGGAATTGCGCTCGGGTGGTGATGCGAATTCCAGCGAGCGGGAACTGCTACAGGGTTTCTTCGCCTATGTGCAACGGCTGCGGCCCCGACTGGTGAGTTTTAATGGCCGGGGGTTTGACCTGAGTGTGCTCAAGTACCGTGCCATGGTGCACGGAATCAGCGCGCGGTTCCTGTATACAGACGGCGACAAATGGAACAGCTATACCTCGCGCTATTCAGCCGACTGGCACTGTGATCTGCTGGAAGTGCTGTCCGAGTATGGCGGCTCGGCGCGTGTCAAACTGAACGAGGTCTGTTCTGTGCTGGGGTTCCCCGGCAAGTTCGGCGTCGACGGCTCCAAAGTCACGGAAATGATCGAGAGCGGTCAGGTACAGGCGGTGCGCGATTACTGCGAAACCGACGTGCTCAACACCTATCTTGTGTATCTGCGCCTCATGCACCATCGCGGCACCATCAGCACCGACGGTTACAATCGCGCCGTCGCCGATGTAATCGCCCTGATCGAGGCCGAGACCGCCGAACGCCCCCATCTGGGTGAATTCATGGAGGCCTGGGGTCTGGCTTGTGAGAATTCGTTCATGTTGTAGCGTGACCTTCCGCTGTATCAGATAAACGGACCGACTATACACACCAACGCAACATCATCTGGAGGTTTTATGGACGCGGACTTTTGGCACCAGAGATGGCAGTCCGGCGAACTCGGATTCCATCAGAAAGAGGCAAACCGTATGCTGGTGGACTGCTTCACTGAGCTTTCCATAACAGAAGACGACCGGGTGTTTGTACCGTTGTGCGGAAAATCGCTGGATATCGCCTGGCTGCTGTCGCGCAGGTTTCGTGTTGCCGGTGCCGAACTGAGCGAACTGGCCGTGACGCATTTGTTTTCGGAACTGGGGGTGGACCCTGGCATATCCGACGTTGGCAACATGCGTCTTTACAGCGCCGAAGGTATCGACATTTTTGTCGGTGATATCTTTGATCTGGCGGGCGACATGCTGGGTTCGGTTCAGGCCGTCTATGACAGGGCGGCCCTGGTGGCACTGCCCGAAGGCATGCGCGAACGTTATGCCAAGCACGTGATGATGATAAGTAATCGTGCGCCGCAGTTTCTGCTGACCTTCGAATATGATCAGACAGTGATGAATGGCCCGCCGTTTTCACTGAATGATCAGGATGTCATGGAACTCTACAAAGACACCTATGAAGTCACCCTGCTTGCCCATGCAGCCGTGTCCGGTGGCCTGAAGGGAATCTGCCCGGCAACGGAGAATGCCTGGCTGCTGGAAAAGACCCCGGGTGCGTAAATTGACAATGCGCCCGCAAATCCGTTAACTGCAAAAAGACCAACAGGAGGAACAGGTCCAATGACAAACAATGCAGATATCGTACAACGGGGATGGGAAGCGGTTGCCCAGGGCGACTGGGACACACTGATCGCGGATTACACGGAGGACATGATTTTCGTGGTGCCCGGCCAGAATGATGTGCACGAAGGCAAGGCGGCATTCCGGAGCATACTCGAAAATCTGGGCGAGGCATTGCCGCCCGGGTTCGAGATTACCTCGCTCCGCAACATTGGCAGCGACGACGAAGTTGTTTCGATTCTAGAGTGGACCAGTGACAAGGTCCCGGACGGCAGCCAACTTGCTGTGCTGTTCAAGTTCACCGGCGACAAGGTTCACGAAGAACGCTGGTTCGTGGACACTGAACAATGGAAAGCGGCATTCTGACCCTGATGAACCGGGCCCGCCGGTATACCTGCATGGCCTAGACGCTGAATCGCGCCCGGTAATCCGAGGGTGCCACGCCCAGCGTTCGTATGAATGCGCGGCGCATACGTTCATCCTGACCAAACCCGCAGGCGGCTGAAATCTCCGATACCGACTGACGGGTGTTTTCCAGACTGTCACAGGCCGCCCGAAGCCGGCGGGCTTCCACCATCTTGGCAGGCGTGCAACCCTCTTCGGCAGCGTAGCTGCGGGCGAAGGTACGCGGGCTCATGTTCATATGCCCGGCCAGCGCCTCGATACGCAGATCGGACGTGAGGTTTGCCGACACCCAGTCATGCAGACGGGCAAACCGGCCCGTGGCCTCATTGGTCTGGCCGCTGAGGATGGTGCTGAACTGAGACTGACCGCCCGGTCGCACCATATAAGCCACCAGTTCACGGGCCACATCCATGGCTGCCGCCCGGCCCAGGTCTTCGGCGATCATGGCCAGTGCCAGATCGATGCCCGCCGTAATGCCCGCAGACGTCCAAACCCCGCCGTCGCAAATATAGATGGGATCGCGCTCCACCCGCACCGCCGGATACTCGACCTGAAGCTGATCACAGCGGCTCCAGTGTGTGGCCGCGCGTCTGCCGTCCAGTAACCCGGCGGCGGCCAGCACAAAAGCCCCGGAGCATACCGAGCCCAGCCGTCCCACCACGGGTGCGTAGTCGGTGATGGTTTTCACGAAATTCACGTCGGTGATGGCCGCATGCACACCCTGCCCACCCGCCACCAGCAGGGTGTGGATGGTGGTGGGATCAATATCCGACAGGCGCTCCGTATCCAGAGACACTGTGGTGTTGGTCGCCGTCCGACCGCCCGCCTGTGAGGCGACAACGATCTCGTAACCGGGATCGGACAGACCGTACCCGGCATCGTTGAAGGCCTGCAGCGGCCCGGTCACATCCAGCAGGGTAATATCGGGAAACACCACAAACACCACCCGCCGCGCCTGCGCGCACGACCCGTTGGTTTCATGGATTCGATTGGCAGTAAAAGTGGGCATAATGTCATTTATGCCACACGGAATTCGGTTATGCTAGCCTCATCGCACACAAACACCGGGAGAATGATCATGAGCGATCTGAACATGGAAAACTGCATCAATGATATCTGCCCCTGGTCCGGCGACCCGGTAGCGGCGGATTCCCTGACCACCTACAAGGGCCATGTGGTGGGTTTCTGCAACACGGGCTGCCGCGACCGGTTCGACAAGGCTACTTCGGCGTTTGAGTCTGCCATCAACGGGAAGTCCTGATATGCAGAGCTCTCGCAAGCGTGTGGTCGGCACTGTTCTGTTCCCGGGTTTTGAGCTGCTGGATACTTACGGCCCACTGGAAATGCTGGGCATGTTCGAGGGCGCGTTCGAGCTGCGCATGGTGGCTGAATCCGGGCCTGGGGTGAAAAGCAGCATGGGTCCCGCGACCATGGCTGATGACCTGTTTGCCCATGGCCGGCATTACGATGTGCTGCTCATCCCCGGCGGTGGCGGTACCCGGACCCAGGTGGAAAATCCGGTCATACTGGACTGGCTGACGCGAAAATCCGAAGCCGCCGAGTACGTCACCACGGTGTGCACGGGTACGGCCATTCTGGCCAGAACCGGATTGCTGGATGGCCTGCGTGCCACCACCAACAAAAACGCCTTTGACTGGGTGGCGTCAAACGGCCCGGACGTGCAGTGGCAGAAACAGGCCCGCTGGGTGGAAGACGGCAAATATTTCACCGCGTCGGGCGTCTCGGCGGGTATGGACATGGCCCTCGCCTTCATGGCCCGTGTGCTGGGTCAGGACAAAGCAGAGCAGGCCGCAGACTGGGCCGAGTATGACTGGCACAAAGATGCCACATGGGATCCGTTCGCGGCAAAGGCGGGACTGGTCTGACGGTAACGTCAGGCGTCTGGAATACGGACGCGGGCCTGCAACATGTCGTCAAAGGCCGCCTTGTGAGCCTTCTCCATGTCTTTCAGATAGGGGTATCGTTCACCGTACTCAGGGTGCAACGGTCGCATGGATGCGTTGGCTTCGAATACAATGACCCTGCCGTCCTGCGAGAACGCAAAGTCTGCACCAAAATAATCCAGTTCTGTGCGCTGGCCCAGTTTGTCCATGAGGGCGACGATGGCATCAAAGCGTGGTCCGTCGGTTTCTGACAGAAACTCGTCTTCCTCGTCCTTTGCCCAGGCGAATTTCTCCATTGTTGTAAAACGACAGTTGCCGTGCACCTTCCACTGGTCATGCACAAACAGGTGATTAGAGGCGATCCGGTCGCCAATCTTCCAGCACCGGTACTTGCGGTAAAACCCGTCATCGGAAACAAACTCGACAAATTCCGTCACATACAACGCTTCATCGCCAACGCGGTATCGGGTGGCGGCCTGCTCCGTGTCCAGCTTTTCCAGACCCCGCCCGTTCTGGCTGGAAACTGGACGCACAAGCACCGGCAGTTCCAGCCCCGCATCCCGCACCTGCGTCAGCAATGGAATGTCCGGCTGAAGCTGCACATGGAGCCGCACGGTTTTCGGAAAAACAAGATTGCTGTCGCCGTCAAACCGGGTGCTCAGCCAGTCCCGGGTATTGCGTGCCTGTTTTGCCGGACCGTTGACGACGGGAATGCCGGGCAAGGCTGACGTCAGGCCCTGCAGATACGTCAATGTATCTGCAAAGATGCACGAATCGGATATGGCGCACACCAGAATGTCAAACTTCTGCAGGTGCGCCTTTTTTACTCTGTCCACAAATACCAGGGAGAACGAAAAGTCCTCGTTGCCGGTCAGGTGATTTACTTCCGTATGTCCGTCCGGCAACAGCAGCACGCCCTCATCAAAGTCCATATCCGCAGTACCCGTCGACACCAGAATGCCAACCCTGGTCGCACTGGCAGACGTGGATGCACGCACGCCATTGACCGGTTTTTTGTGCACAAACTTTCGAAACCCCTGCGTCGCGGCCCCGGAGCCCGTCAGCGCCTGTGTCACACCGGCAATGCCCAGCGCCGTCGCCAGTTGACCCGGCTGCAGCATGTTCAGCCACTCACAAAACACCTTTGCCACGTCGATCCTGTTATCCGTCAGTGCGGCGCGCGCAATCTTGTAAACCGATGCCGACAGAACCCGCAGGCCGTTTTCCGGCGTGCCCGCCGTGACAATCTTCTGCAATCTGGAAGCCTCATCCCGGTTGCCATCGTCCGCCGCCTGCTCAATCAGCTCCAGCACGTCGTCCATGGACAGGGCTGACGTGGATGGTGGCGTTGGTGACGGTGATGGCGCTGACGGCGACGATGATGATGTCCGCACGGCTCTGGATTTATCGGTTCGTTTTCGGGCCACTGATTTCCCTCACAGGTTTTACCGTATCGTGAACACGCGCTCACCTATCATACACGCTAACGGCTGCGGATGGTGGATACCATACCTGCTTTGTCACAGCATCAGAGACGCGGACGCGTGGAATGCGACCGGATTCTATGGCATCCTGTTTCATTGACAATGATACGGATGATCCGTATCATACGTAAGATACGGAACAATGTTGAAGCGAGACCTATATGATTACGGTTGAATCGAAGGTAATTTCCAAAAATTTCGGCGGCTACCGCGAGACAGCACTGGTTGAACCCGTTGAGGTCAGTTACTACGGAAAACCCTCTGTGGTTGTTGTGAGTTACAGAGAATACACCCGGCTCAAAAATCTGGACAGACAGGTCCGGACCACTGCGGACATGACCGACCGGGAAGCCGACCTGCTGGCGTCGACACGCATGTCGTCGGACCATGACCACCTGAATAGCGAACTGGCCTAGGGCAAACGCATGCCCCGTCTCGGACCATGACTGGCCCTGCCGGGCGGGGCCTCCCCGTTCCGGAACCCGCACCCGACTGGGGCTGGACACAGACCGGTCCTGGGTCGTCCTGAACGAATTCAGTTCCTTCATCTGGCCGGGCCCCGACCTGCGGCACGTTCCCGGCGACAACACGAGCTTTGATTACGGCGTCCTGCCACCGGCACTCAATGAAATTATACGCGACAAGATGTTGGCACTCCGTGCGGCGGGAAACCTTCACGTGGTGAAACGGACTGAATGATCGATCATCAGTCCCGGGTAATCCATCACCAGCCGCGACCGCCTTCAAAGAACCACCTCACATAACGATTACGGCCTCACAATCTTGTCACTGTATGCTTTCCTGTTACGGAGTCATAATTTTGGCCATGACGCCCGTTGACCGCGCAGCCTTTGTTTCGATTGGCAGAGCCAACAGCTTTGTGCTGCTGGGCATTGCCTGCATTGCCTTCGGGCTCATGTACCAACCACCGCTGGCGGCATTTGTGTGCGGTGTGCTGTGTCTATCACAGGCCGTCATCCTGCTCGGCTTTGCGCGGTGGTCCCGTAACCGGCCCTACCATCACACCGAGACATGGCTGATTATGAGCAAAGATGACCGGCCGCCGGGTGGATTTGCCCAACAGGTGGTCAGCGTTGCACTGCATACTGCCTGTATGTGGTTTGCAAGACGAATTGTCTGGTACGGCGGCATCCTGCTGGCCATGTCCATCGCCCTGAGTTCACTGGGCGTAACGTACCTGGAGATGGACCAGCGGCACCTCCTCTACAGCGATCACGAACCGCCGTTCCTGCTGTCACCCACAAACCCGGCCGCGCATGATCCTGCCGGTACACCGTGAGGCTGGGTTATCCATGGTCGGATGGGTGGCACCGCGTTACCAAAGGCCGTGAGGGTGAACTTCGCCAGCGGTTCGTCACTAGCGACGCCCGCTTCGCCGCCTACAGCAGACGTGGTTGGTGCCTGTTAATCTGTTTGGCCAATTAGCCATGTGTGGACGGCTCCCTGTCGGCAAGGGTTTACTTGACTTAAATGCAGTGCTGGTCGGTGCTGCCATGTGTTCCTTTGCCCGGCAGGGCATGCTTGCATGCCCGAGAGGGGCCTGTTGATGCGGCACTGTTACATGGCCGCTAGCCCCTCTCGGACCACATAGTGGCCCTGCCGGGTAGCACATAATGCTCTCCGCAGATCAGGCCCCGGTCAGAAGCACGCAGTCGATTGCGCTGCAATGGCTAGAACGGGTTGTCCCGATCCTTGGATCGACCGTTGGGTGCATTATCTGTCTATCATCCTTTCCAACCTCGTGTGCGCGAACGACGCTCGCGCATGTTCTAAACGACCTGTGGTTCAGGCTCCTGATACAATGTTCCGTGTGCCATCATCGCCCAAGCAGTACGGGCAATCTTGTTGGCTAGTGCGATAGCGGCGATCTTTGCAGACCGGCGCTCGAGTATCTTGGTCAGCCATGGCCTGCGGGTAGCGCCTGAAAAACGTTCTTCGCAAGATCGACACCTATTTTGATAACTTCGTTCATGGACGGCTCCTATTTCCCTGTGGTTCTGGGAAACACCATTTTGGTACATCGAGATGCCTCGAGTGGGAGCCGTCCACGGCATCAGAAGCGGACATTCGCAGATCACTGAAAGGCCGCAGCATGCAGATGGTGGCAGTGAGAGCGTTACTTCCACTTCTTACCTACGATTGCCATTTCAACGTGTCGCAGCGCTTCCAGTAGGTTTTCCTGATGAATCTCTGACATCTTGGGTTCTTTCTTTAGAGAGCTCGCCCATTCCATCAAAATATCTGCTAGCAGTTCATGATGGAGATGTATTTGCGCTTCTCTTTTCTTACTGCCAGCCGCGAACAACTTGATCATTATTCCATCGTTTTCTGCAGCCGCGACAAATTTCGCTTCCTTTCCAAAAGAACCCATATGGAACTTGTCCGGTAGATCAATCGCAAACTCCGCCTTGTCTGGAACAGGGTGTTTGGAGGGAGTTGTCATCGTTTGAATCCAGTGCTGATAATATTATCTATGCCGGTCCCCAGATTGTTGCAGGAAAGGAGTGAGGCCGAACTAACCCTAGTCAATACATTCCAGTTGGTCGCTTCCATAATGCTGTTGAAAGCAGACATTGGTGCGAACACGAGCAAGAGGCCCCACACCAGGTAGGGCGCTCCTTTCGGTCAGTTGACAGATGGCTGCTATCTTAAGAAGGTGCTGATTTCATCCATTAATGCGAGGCGCTGGCGCCGAAGTTGTTTCTCAAAGCCGTCGTCAACTGGTGTGACACCTGTTTCGACCCGGTGAATTTTTCTATTTAACTCGTGATATTCATCCGAGAGTTTTGAAAAATGTGCATTCGTTTGGTTAAGAGAATGAATTTTTTCTTTATCAGCAGGGAACTCCTCTGCTAACTCGTGTGGCACGTGGGACATAGGCGACCTCCTATCTGGCTAAATGATGTGTCATCATAAAGTGGCACGAAGATCTCCACATTGATTTTGCTCAAGCTTGCCGAAGAGAAACTTGGTTAAATCTCCTAAGTGGTTTTACTTGGAGGCCGTTGATCAGTTCAACTGATACCCAATTGTAGACAAGCCACAATTTACAAATCCATACCTTTGATACAGTATGAATTCTCATAAATCATCATTGGAATTGGCTTTTGTCTTCATCCGATACCGCCAAACAATCTTCCCCGGAATCCAGTATGGGAATGTTTGAACGCTGGCTGTCTATATGGGTTGGTGTAGCAATTATTTTGGGAATTGGATTGGGTCGGTGGTTGCCTGATTTTTTTCAATTACTTGCCACCCTTGAACATGCAAACGTGAACTTTGTCGTCGCTATTCTTATCTGGATAATGATCTATCCAATGATGGTGAATGTTGACCTTGCCAGCCTTGCTCATATTGGTGAGCGCCCCAAAGGGCTTGTCATCACATTGACCGTGAACTGGCTGGTCAAACCTTTCACCATGGCAGCGTTGGGCGTGTTGTTCTTTGACGTCGTATTCAGAGATTTGATTAATCCCGGGGATGCTAAACAGTATATTGCCGGATTGATCTTGCTTGGTGCAGCACCCTGTACCGCAATGGTCTTCGTATGGAGTCAACTCACAAAAGGCGATGCAACCTATACGTTGGTTCAAGTATCAGTGAACGACGTCATTATGATTTTTGCGTTTGCCCCAATTGTCGCGCTTCTGCTGGGCGTTACTGACATTACAGTTCCTTGGGAAACACTTCTGACTTCCGTTGCTATGTATGTCGTCGTTCCGCTTATCGCGGGTGTAGCGACGCGGAAGGTTATTACTCAAAGTCCGGTTGGTAGCATCGATAGTTTCACCGCGAAACTGAAACCATTTTCCATCATTGGGTTGTTAACAACAGTGGTACTTCTATTTGGATTCCAGGGCGGCGTCATTCTTGACAAACCACTACTGATACTCCTGATTGCCATCCCGTTAATCATCCAAAGTTACGGCATATTCATCGTGACATATTTTGCTGCATGGATTTGGAAGGTACCTTACAAAGTCGCTGCGCCCTGTGCATTAATTGGAACTTCAAACTTCTTTGAACTAGCAGTTGCGGTCGCTGTTAGCCTGTTCGGATTACATTCTGGTGCGGCCTTGGCTACTGTAGTAGGTGTTCTTGTTGAGGTGCCTGTAATGCTGTCATTAGTAGGATTTGCCAACAAAACTCAGAGGTATTTTAAGACATAAGCGATGCCCGCCAAGGGTCATGTCCAGAAGTAATTGGGGGTAGAATTATTCGTCTGATCTACACCCGTAATCGGACGTCGCATCCATATTTGCAAACAAAAACTTGACTTTTAGCCTATATTATGATATTATTCTTGTTGTTACTTCAGCCGCTCAATGCGTTATTTTCCATTGTGAATTATGTTTTACCCCACCAACCGGCTGTCGATTTGTGGCTGGATGGCGGTGTATGATCGTTTTGAGGACGGTTTTCTCCCAAAAACCTCAAAAATAGACATGGGAACGATGACGATGTGACCTATTGTCTACAAAATGATTTATTTCAAAGACTTATGGGCCAATTAACACGGATTATGAGACTAATTCCCGGTTATTTCAGGTGCAAATGTGGTCAGATGTCTACAGCCCAGGATTTTCCACAGAAAATTGGGGACCGCAGGTATTACCTGACAGGGCTGCAGCGATACGTCGTGTCGCTATCTACCCTCTCGAGTCATCCAGAGATGGCCTCTCTCGGGCCACTTCGTGACCCTGCCGGGCTGTAGCAATGCTTTGTATCGCTATCTACCTCTCGTGCTATTTTCAATAGCACTGTCGGTCAGCGGCCCTTCCACACAGGGTCGCGTTTTTCGGCGAAGGCTTTGGGGCCTTCCTTGAAGTCGTCTGAATCCAGCACGGCCTCGTAGATGGGGAACGTGCCACGGCCCCGGGACATATTGTCGAAGGCGTCCTGTACCGGCATTTCGCTGGAGCCGTAAAAAGTTTCCTTGAGCGCCTGCAGCGCCAGCGGCGCGCCGAGGGAGATTTCCACCGCCATGTTACGGGCGTAGTCCATAAGCGCGTCGCGCGGCAGAATTTTGTGCACCAGTCCCCAGTGCAGGGCTTCTTCGGCGTCCATACGGCGGCCCGTGTACATCATTTCTAGGGCAACATTATGTGGGATTTTTTTGGGCAGACGCTGCACGGCCCCGGCATCGGGCAGAAATCCGCGCTGCATTTCCGGCAGCCAGATATTGGTTTCCGGCACACACAGGATAATGTCGGCGGCCAGTGCC
Organism: Rhodospirillales bacterium; assembly: GCA_021775325.1. Taxonomy (GTDB): domain Bacteria; phylum Pseudomonadota; class Alphaproteobacteria; order Rhodospirillales; family Casp-alpha2; genus JABJGO01. The sequence continues at coordinate 2,387 of JAJFID010000397.1, read as the reverse complement.
ACCTCCAGCCCGCCGCCGATGGCGTGACCGTTGAGTGCCGCGATAACCGGCTTGTACAGGTCCCACATTTCCGTGTAACCGGCAAACCCGCCCGGCGACATGGCCATGTTTTCAGGCTCGTCCAGACCGTCAAAGGTTTCGGCGGCTTCCTTCAGATCCCAGCCCGCGGAAAAGCATTTCTCGCCCGTGCCCGTAACCAGCCCCACGGTCAGACCATCGTCATCGCGCAGGGTGCAGAAGGCCTCATACAGGCTGTTGGTCATATCCGTGCCGATGGCGTTCACCGGCGGGTTGTCCATGGTGATTTCGAGAACTTTATCGCGGCGTTCAGTACGGACCTGTGCAGACATGGGGGACTCCCTCTAACAAAATGTCATGATTATTCAGTGGATTCTGTGGTCTCTGTGGGTTCTTCGATTTCCGGCGCTTCTATTTTTTCATGACGCTCGATGCTCTCAGCTTTTTCATGGCGCTCGATGCTCTCGACGTGGGCATCGGGAAACGTGTCCAGCACGGCGCGGACCAGCGGATGTTCGGATGCCCGTTTTATGGCCGCTTTGGTATCGCGGGCCTGCTGTTCAATCAGCGTCGCAGCACCCTGTTCCGTTGATTTGACCACCGACCACTCCATGCCGGACTGTTCCTGCAGGAACACCCGCAAGCGGCGCAGGGTGACTTCGTCGGCAAACTCGCCGCCGTTGATTTCCAGACGGCCCGGCTCGAAATGCACCAGCCGGGCATTGTGGCTGAGGAAGGCCTGCAACTTGCCTTCCCGGCATTCGCCGGCCAGCGCGGCAATATGGGCAAAATCGCGGATCGGAATGCAGGTGGAGTCAGGCTCTTCTTCCAAGCGTGTCTCTGATTCCAGATCGGATACCACGCTGAGCGCCACCGACGTACTGGCTCGCGTACCACCACCGCCGTTTGAGGGTGCCTGTGTGGTTGCAGAAACAGCCGATGCGCCGTTGCCGCCAGCACCTGCCGATCCACCTGATGCGGAAGCCGTGCCGCCGCCCTGCGGTGCCGTCTCGTTACTTAATGCCCTGAGGGCTTCTTCCGGAGATGGCAGGGTCGACGCGTGAGCCAGTCTGATCAACACCATCTCGGCGGCCTGTACAGCGGACGGCGCAGCACGAACCTCGCCAAGACCTTTGAGAAGTATCTGCCAGGCCCGCGTGACCGCGGCCATAGCAAGGCCTTCACACAAAGCCGTGCCGCGCACCCGTTCGATCTCGGGCACCGTGATATCGTCCGCCACCGTCGGCGAGACTTTCAGGCGGGTCAGCCAGTGGGTGACTTCCAGCAGGTCTTCGATCACCTGGGCCGGATCAGCACCCGAGGTATACTGGGCTGTAAATACGTCCAGTGCCGCAGCGGCATCGCCTTTCATCAGGGCTTCAAAGGTATCGAAGGACTGGCTGCGATCAGCCAGCCCCAGCATCTCGCGCACGTGATCTTCGGTGATGGTTTCGGCGGTATGGGAAATGGCCTGATCCAGCAGGCTGAGGCCGTCACGCACGCTGCCATCGGCGGCACGGGCAATAAGCTGGATGGCTGTATCGTCAATGGATGCGCCTTCCCGTTTTGCCAGATCGGCGAAGTAGTTGGCCAGCACGTCGACCTCGACCCGGCGCAGATCGAAGCGTTGGCAGCGCGACAGCACGGTGACAGGGACCTTGCGGATTTCTGTGGTGGCAAAAATAAATTTTACATGTTCCGGCGGTTCTTCCAGCGTCTTCAGCAGCGCATTGAAGGCGCTTTTCGACAGCATGTGAACTTCGTCGATGATGTAGACCTTGTAGCGTGCCGATGTGGGCCGGTACCGAACGCCTTCAATCAGCTCACGCATATCGTCCACACCGGTGCGGCTGGCGGCATCCATCTCCAGCACGTCCACGTGCCTGTCTTCGGCTATGCTGATACAGTGTTCGCACCGGCCACAGGGTTCGACCGTCGGGCCGAATTCCTTGCCACCATCCTTGCCATCTCCATTCCCGTTATCATCTGGGCCAATGCAATTCAGGCCACGCGCCAGCACCCGCGCTGTGGTGGTCTTGCCCACACCGCGCACGCCGGTCAGCATAAAGGCATGGGCCAGCCTGCCGGAACTGACGGCATTGCTCAGTACCCGCACCATGGCTTCCTGGCCGATCATTTCGCTGAAAGTGGAGGGACGATATTTTCGGGCCAGTACACGATACTGGCTGGCCCCGGCAGATGATGATTCGGGGGGCGTTTCAGTCGGCGTTTCAGATTTACTGTCCGTCATCGGGTGCCGCAATCATTACCGGAGAAAGTGGATAGCCGGACAATGACCCAGACCGGAATCTCGTTGCGGCTGCTTCCTTCCGGACCTGACCGGGTTGGCGAGGGGCCTGCCCACCGCC
>JAJFID010000396.1 GCA_021775325.1 Rhodospirillales bacterium | reverse complement strand
GATGGAATACGGCCCAGCAGAGCCGAAACTTCGGAACCGGCCTGGGTGAAGCGGAAGATGTTATCTACGAAGAACAACACGTCCTGGCCTTCCTGATCGCGGAAGTATTCAGCCTGTGTCAGACCGGTCAGGGCTACACGGGCGCGGGCTCCGGGAGGCTCGTTCATCTGGCCGTAAACCAGCGCGGCCTTGGAGGCTTCGCCTTCCAGATCAATAACGCCGGATTCAATCATTTCGTGGTAAAGATCGTTCCCTTCACGGGTACGTTCGCCGACACCGGCAAACACGGAATAACCACCGTGACCTTTAGCCACGTTGTTGATCAGTTCCATAATCAGAACCGTCTTGCCCACACCGGCGCCACCAAACAGACCAATTTTACCACCCTTCGCGTAGGGGCTGATGAGGTCAACAACCTTGATGCCAGTGGTCAGGATTTCCGTTTCAACAGCCTGATCGGCAAATTCCGGCGCGTCCGCATGAATTGGTGCTGTACGCGTGGTTTTCATGGGACCGCGTTCGTCGATGGGCTCGCCGATAACGTTCATGATACGACCCAGAGTTTCCGGCCCTACCGGGACGTTGATTGCGTCTCCCGTGTCGGATACTTCCTGACCGCGTTGCAGGCCTTCCGTTGCATCCATGGCGATCGTACGAACCACGTTCTCACCCAAGTGCTGTGCGACTTCCAGAACCAGCCGTTTGTTGTCGTTCTGGCATTCCAGTGCGTTCAGGATCGCTGGCAAATCGCCTTCGAACCGTACGTCCACGACAGCGCCCATGATCTGGGAAATCGTTCCAACGTTGTTATTAGCCATAGTCTTCGTTCCCTTAAACAGCGGACCAAATGATCCGTTACAGCGCCTCGGCGCCGGAGATAATTTCGATCAGTTCTTTCGTAATAACAGCCTGACGCGAACGGTTATAAATCAGTGTCAGGTTATCAATCATTTCGCCTGCGTTGCGTGTGGCGTTATCCATGGCCGTCATCCGGGCACCATGTTCAGACGCGGAATTCTCCAACAGGGCCTGAAACACCTGCACTCCCAGATTACGCGGCAGCAATTCTTCCACAATCTCGTCTTCATCCGGCTCGTACTCGTATACGGGCTGGGCACCGCTTGCGGTTTCCGTTTCTCCACCGTCGGTTTCCGGCAATGAGAACGGGATCAGCTGCTGTTCGGTAACAATTTGCGTCATGGCAGACTGAAACCGGTTAAAGATAATGGTACATACGTCAAATTCACCGGCTTCAAACATCCCGATGACCCGTTCGGCCACACCTTTGGCCTCATCATACTGAATACCACGTTTTCCGAGGCCGGTTATGGCATCCACCACACTGTCCGCGTATTCACGCTTCATGACGTCATGGGCCTTACGACCGACAAACAGCATTTTGACGGTCTTACCGTCGGCTTTCAGAGCGTTGGCCGTCTTGCGTGCCTGACGAACGATAGAGCCGTTAAAACCACCACACAGACCGCGATCCGCCGTGCAAACCAGCAACAGGTGTGTGTCCTGTTTGCCCGTACCCGCCAACATGGGCGGCGCACCATCAGCACCAGCCACACTGGAAGCAACGGAATTCAACATCCGTTCCATGCGTTCGGCATAGGGACGGGCTGATTCAGCGGCTTCCTGCGCACGGCGCAGCTTGGCGGCTGCAACCATCTTCATGGCCGAGGTGATCTTCTGCGTCGATTTGACGCTTCCAATCCTGACTTTCAGATCCTTAAGATTTGGCATCGGTTACGATTCCAGATGTTATTGGTTTCTAGTCCGGCCCTGATCTCAGGCGAAGGTCTTGGTGAAGTCGTCGAGGAAACTCTTCAACTTCGCAGTGGTGTCATCAGACATGGCTTTTTCCGAGCGGATCGTCGCCAGAATGTCAGCGCCCTTGTCACGCAGCGTGTCCATGTACTGTCTCTCAAAGCGGGTTACATCACCAACGTCAATGCCATCCAGATAACCATTCACACCGGCAAACAGGGAAGCAACCTGCTCCTCGATAGGCATCGGCGTGTACTGGGGCTGTTTCAGCAGTTCGGTCAGGCGTGAACCACGAGCCAGCAATTGCTGGGTGGATGCATCCAGATCGGAAGCGAACTGCGCGAACGCAGCCATTTCACGGTACTGGGCCAATTCCAGCTTGATGGAACCAGCAACCTGTTTCATGGCCTTGATCTGAGCCGCTGAACCAACACGAGACACGGACAGACCAACGTTCACAGCAGGTCGAATGCCCTTATAAAACAGTTCCGTTTCCAGGAAGATCTGACCATCCGTAATGGAAATCACGTTGGTTGGAATATAGGCAGACACGTCACCGGCCTGGGTTTCAATAACCGGCAGAGCCGTCAGTGAACCGTTACCGGCATCATCACCCATTTTAGCGGCGCGTTCCAGCAGACGGGAGTGCAGGTAGAAAACGTCACCAGGATAGGCTTCACGTCCTGGCGGACGACGCAGCAACAGTGACATCTGGCGATACGCAACAGCCTGCTTGGACAGATCATCATAGAACATGACCGCGTGCTTGCCACTGTCACGGAAGAATTCTCCCATGGCGCAACCCGTATAGGGTGCCAGGAACTGAAGCGGTGCCGGATCAGACGCGGTCGCGGCGACAACGATGGAATATTTCATCGCGTCATAATCTTCCAGCGTCTTAACCAACTGGGCAACGGTAGAGCGTTTCTGACCCACGGCGACGTAGATGCAGAACAGCTTTTCGTTGTCATCACCAGACTCATTGGTGACTTTCTGGTTGAGGATCGTATCGATGATCACAGCCGTTTTACCGGTCTGGCGATCACCAATGATCAGTTCGCGCTGGCCACGACCGACAGGGATAAGGCTATCGATAGCCTTGAGGCCGGTCTGCATGGGCTCGTGCACGGATTTGCGCGGGATAATGCCGGGGGCTTTGACTTCCACACGGGTCCGGGTCACATCTTCAAGTGGCCCCTTGCCGTCGATGGGATTGCCGAGACCGTCAACAACGCGGCCCAACATGCCCATACCAACCGGTACGTCCACAATGGCGCCGGTACGCTTGACCGTATCGCCTTCCTTAATCGTCCGGTCATTGCCGAAAATAACGATACCGACGTTATCCGTTTCCAGGTTCAGGGCCATGCCCTTGATACCGCCGGGGAACTCGACCATTTCACCGGCCTGGACCTGGTCAAGGCCGTACACGCGGGCAATACCATCACCCACGGACAGAACTTGTCCAACTTCAGCCACCTCGGCCTCAGTACCGAAACTAGCAATTTGTTCTTTCAGGATTGCGGATATTTCCGCGGCCTGGATTTTCATTATCCAACCCCTTTCATGGCGAGGCGAAGCTGTTGCAGCTTCGTATTCAGTGAACTATCGACCATTAGGGAGCCGACCTTGACGATCAAACCACCCAGCAAGCCTGGATCAACTTTTGCATCGACGGAGACATTGGTGCCTACCGCCTGTTTCAGTGCGTCATTCAGCGCGGTCAACTGCGCGTCGGTTAGTGCCTTCGCGGAAACCACTTCAGCCGTGGTCTCGCCGCGGTGGGATGCCAGAATTGCCTGATAGGCGTCGATCATGTTCTGCAAAGCGAACAGCCGACGGTTCTGGGCAATGACACCCGCAAAATTTCGTGTGAGTTTGTTCATGCCCGCTTTGTCGATAATGGCAAGCAGGGCCTTTTCCTGTTCATCGCGGGAAATCACAGGTGAACGCAGCAAGCGATTCAAATCATCGCTCCCGTCTATCATAAGACTGAGGGCCGATAAATCTTCGGCAACAGCGTCAAGCGCCTTCTCGGCGTCAGCCAGATCATACAGCGCAGAAGCGTACCGACCGGCGAGTCCAGTGGATTGAGCAGTCAACTGGGAAACCTCTTCGTTCTTATTATATGTTCGAGCCCGTCTTATCCCCTGGGCTAGGCTCGTCTCCCCTGAAGTAAAGAGATTACGAAAGCGCGGGTGTGGTACCATACAAAAAACGGGCTTTCAAGCGGACTCACTGCACTTTTTTACCCGTTGTCTTCCTGTATCGTCGCCTCACCCTTTATCATTACGGGCAACCTGTAACAGCTACCGTTGATTCATTAATCTCCCTTGGGAAAAACAAGTCTATTTACTGCTGGCCTATGGGGCAAGCGATGAAATTAATTTTTCCGGTGCCACTGTAAGATGCCACTGATAAATGGTTTAATCTGCACGACAGACTTGAATGGGAGACAAAAATCGTGTCCGTAACATTCCCGACGATTCCGTTGCACACACAATGGCGCGGCAGTGATTTTGCATCGAAAGACGATGTTGCCGTCGATCTCGATCAGGATTTGATCCAGGCAGCTGCACCTGAGGTTCGCGCCCTCGCGGCCACCAGACGCACGGTTACCGATCTCACCGCACAGGACCTGCCGCTGGCAATGTTTGCGGAGCCTATGGCAAAATTGCGCACGGACATTCTTTATGGCCGGGGTATCGCTATTCTGCGCGGGTTCCCTGTTGAAACGTTTACCCAGGCGGAAATTGAAATCCTGTACTGGGCGCTGGGCCTGCATCTGGGTCAACCCGTCTCGCAGAGTGTCATGGGTGACCGACTGGGGCATGTCATTGATGTATCGGGCCGGGACAAAAATGCGCGGGCCTATCGAAACAGTAATGAGCTGACACCGCATACTGACCCGGCTGATATTCTGGCATTTCTGTGTCTCAAACCCGCAAAGTCCGGCGGGATCAGCCATTTTTCCAGTTCGCACACCGTTCACGAGGAAATGCGCAAGGTCCGACCCGACCTGCTGGAACGGCTGTATAAGGGATATCGGTGGCACCGGTTTGGCGAGCAACCGGATGGCTTTGATCCCATCACACCGCACAGGGTGCCAGTCTACAGCGAATGCGACGGGCACATCAGTTGCCGGATCGTCCGGCAGTACATCGAGATCGCCGCCGATGAATACCCGGAATTGACGCTGGATGATGCGGACCGGGAAGCCCTGTTAATGTTTGAGGAACTGGCAGCCCGCGACGACATCTGTTTCAAGTTTACGCTTGATGACGGCGAAGCCATCATCGCCAACAACTACACGGTCCTGCACGCCCGCACCGCATTCGAAGATTTTGAAGAGCCTGACATGAAGCGACACCTGTTACGGCTGTGGCTGGCGGCGGATCCACCCAGACCGACAGTCCCGGAGGTCTATATATACGGCGTCGGTGAACCCGGAATTCCCCCCAAACCCGGCAGCGTACCTTTTTATGAGAACGCCGTAGAGATTAACTAGAGTGCGATGGCCTTTTGTGGTCCGGGCTGAAGCCAGTTACAGGAATGAACTGGTGCCCTGAAGTGTATGCAGAAGTTACCTGGGGATACATGATCAAAACGGCGAAATACAGGTCGTGAAATGTCCGGTTACGGGAGAACTACGGGCCTTGGCATGGCTCGCCAAATACATCGGCTCATGATCCGAAGTGGACATGTGCGTCATGCTACCACGAGGTGTTGTTTTTCGGGTTTGCCGGTTAAATCCTGCCCACCGATGCCAATTCAATCCGCGAACGACTCTTCAAAGTCGTTCAAGCCGCACTGATCGATACCGCGCATCAAGTACAGGGGTAGACGCTGCATTCGTTCGACCTGATCCCGGGTAGCCCACGCATACTGCTTTGTGTCATGCAGTTCCCTCTCAATCTTTCTGTCGTAGTGCGACCCAGTCGGCATAAAGCGCAAGGTCATGCCACGCCGGGATCTGTCTGAGCGGTTCGGTTCCGACCCGTGCAGCAAATAGACGTCATGTAGCGAAACTTGCCCCGCCTTCAGGACAAGATCAAAAGCCTTGGATTCGTCGATTTGTTCGACTGGCACTTCTTGGTTTAGCGCCAATCCAGGTCTGTTGTTGATCTGATGATGCAGGATCTTTTGGTCTTTGTGCGAGCCAGGCATGAATCGGAGGCATCCGTTTTCTATCGTTGCGTCGTCAACCGCGATCCAGACCGTGCAGGTTGCGAGCGGTCGCATGGCCCAATACTGGCCGTCCTGATGCCAGGGTGTCCGGCTGCCCGTTTTGGCCGGCTTGGCGAAGAAACTCGAGTTCCATAGCGCCACATCGCCGCCGATGAGCTGTGAGACCATATCGAGAATATCGTCGTTGCGGGCAAAGTTGGCGAAACTCTTGTCGAACGGCAGCACCGCGGGGCAATAATCAGTGAAAAACGGATAGGCTTCGATCAACCGCTCATGTGCCGCACGGATGCCAACCAGCGTGTCTTCACCAAGCTGAAAATCGGGAATGACGAAACCATGTTCGTGGTACTGATTGATTTCGGCATCGGTCAGCATGACGTTGGCGAGCTCTTGTGGTCTGAGAACGCTATTCAACTAGCAAATACGTTGGCCCGCCTCAATGATTTCTTAGTCGGCTGGTTTAACAACCCCTTCGAAGCGATAGTACGTTGGTGCCGGTTCTGGCTATTTGGCGAAGCGATTAACGCGATCTGAAAGATCTGTTTTTGGGTTGAAAGCTGTCCGTTTCAGTCCATACCTTCAACGAGAACAAGGTTCGCCTGTGCTGACCGATGACGGTACTCGACGAGTTTGATGTAATCGGGGTCGTGGTGCCACGCCTGCGCTTTCTCAACACTTGGAAATTTCATGATCACGGTACCTGGATAGGCCCACTCACCTTCTACAACGGTTGTTTCGTTCTTTGAAGTAGCTAACAATTCGCCACCGTATCGCTGGAATATTGGCATAAAACCGGCGAGGTAATTTTGATATTCATCGGGATCATCGATCTTGATCTGGGCTATCATGTAGGCGCTCATAATTAATCTCCACTTCCCTGTTGTAGCCAAGATAATATTACGGACTGGCCGCAAATTGCAGCAAGTTTCTTATGCGATCCACTTGTCCGCCTTTGGCTAACAGCACGCCTGTTCGGTCTAATTCATTCTCGACGGCTTTGACGGACATACCGGACCTGCTGGCGGGTGTTTCCAGGTCGTCCTGGTCGTTGATCGCAGTGATCAGGCTATGTTTTTACTCTGTCCCCTGTTTTGTCATGTACCAGTCCAGAAAATGATCAACCATTTCCTCTTTGACTGGCGACAGGGGACCGGGCTGATATCGCGACGATCCGACACCTCTGGCCTGTCCCATCACAATGTCATGGTCCTCATCATTCACAAGTTTTGAGAAGGCGATGACCGCATCCACCTCGTAGTCCGTGCCTTCCACGGCATCGGCGTGAACCAGCCAGTCGGCCTGTAGTTCCGTCGTTTCGGCGTCAATGGGGATGACGCGAACGATGTGCACATGGTCGCACGACGCATGCAGCCAGAAATTGGGGTAGGTGTTGGCGCGGGCGTTTCCTACATCCGCTTCGGTAAAGCTGCCCATGAGGGGTGCCACCTGCTGGCCGTCCATGGTTTCCGAAACATAGCCACTACGGAATGGCGTCCGGTTGGCCCGCCACCAACCGCCACTAAATCCGGAATCAGGGCGCACGTGGCTGGTGTCCAGTCCCATGGCGGTCCATTTCTGGCGAGCCCCGTCTACACGGGCCTGTAACATATCCTGTTTATCTGCATCGTGCACATCGGTGTCATGCTGGATTTTGGCGTACGCCTTGTGTTTGGCCGGACAGTGATAACATTCACGCTGGTTTTCGATCACCAGTTTCCAGTTGCCCCTGATCCGGTAGGTTTCAGAATAGGCAATTTTTGCATTGTCCAACCCGTGCGGCTCAAGCAACCGTGTCAGATCAGCGACGGCCTGTTCGAAGTCGGGCGGCGTATCACTCAGGCATACATAAATGAGGCCTGCAACATTGCGAACCTGCGCCTGATGCAGACTGAATTGTGCCGGATCAAAATCATCGCCCATCCACGTGGTTGCCTGCAAGGTGCCGGCTGTATCGTATCGCCATTGGTGATAGGGGCAGACGATTTTGTCCATGTGACCGGAACCGGAGTCGCAAAGGCGTGTGCCGCGATGGCGGCACACGTTGTGCAGGGCCCTGATGACGCCATCCATGCCATGCAAAATAACGAGCGAGTCGCGCGCCATGTCGTAGACAAAGAAATCGCCGGGTTGAGGGATCTGACACTGATGCCCGGCAAACAACCAGGACTGTCCGAACACCCCTGCCATATCGTCGCGGAAAATTTCCGGTGATATGTAAAAAGCCTGTTCCAGAGTCCAGCCCGGTTTCCGCTTCATCTTACTGTTCCTGTATGACCGTTTCAGTTCCCGGAAGTGCCGCGCGAAATCTTTCTTTCAGAATAACGCCGTCTTTCGGCGGCAGGACAAAATCAAGATGCTCGACACATACTTTAAACACATGGAAAGACGGCCCGTCGCCGATGCAGGCCAGACGGGGCAACACGTCGATCAGATCACCTTCGGTACATATGGTGTCGGTCTCCGGAATCCCCGCCCCTTCGGCCATTTTCTCCAGATCGGTCGTGGCGGCCGTATGGGTCGCCTGCATGCCGGTCTCGCCATACCGTTCATTATCAAACACGCAGATAGACAGATTGGGCGGCGCTTCCAGGGCGACGGTGGCCAGCGATCCCACGCCCATGAGCATCTCCCCGTCACCGGTTATGACCAGCACCTTGCGGGTTGGTTGTGCCAGAGCTAACCCGAGACCCATGGGAACAGCACCGCCCATGGCACCCCACAGGGGGAAATTGAGATCACGATCACCCGCCGCCGTTACATCCCAGGCGGTAGACCCGAGCCCTGCGATAACAAGGGCATTGGGACAGGCGGACGCTATTGTCTGAGCCACGTTACGGCGGTGCAGTTCTCTGGTTTCGGCGCGTTTCAAATCCATGGCGAGGCTACTTCCCGAAAGTTTTTACGGGCATTAGCGACTGATGCAACAACAATGCTTGTGTCTGTTCATGCATGAAGGCACCCGCCAGTACAGCCTCGCTCATTGGACCCACATCACGGGGCTGGTGTGCCGTCGTCACCTCAAACCCGGCCCCTTTCAGTACGGGTTCCACTGTCCTGCCCATGGGAAGTTGCCACGGATTAAACTCCTGATGTTGGCCCCGCATGGTGACAAACATGGCCAGCGGAAACTGACAGGTTGCCAGCAGGGACATCATGTTGACGCAGTTACCAACCCCCGACGACTGCATCAGCAGCGCCCCCCGCGCGTGACCAAGCCAGGCACCCGACAACAGGGCAATACCCTCTTCTTCCGTGGTCAGAGCAATGGCCGTCATTGATTGGTCTTCAAGGCAGGCGGTGATCAACTCCCGATGACCGGCGTCAGGCACGTAGGCGACCTGGATTACCTCCCAGCGTTTGAAAGCATCATAAATGTCCCGCCACCATTCCGGCTGAAAGATTTCTGCTGATTCCTCTATCATGCTGCCTTCCCGTTGCGGCGACTGTGGAGACCCAAAACAAACCAAAATTTACATAAAACTATACGGATCAATGTCGATCTGGACACGGACTTTTCGGGGGATGATGGCGATGGATATCCATCTTTTGAGCAGGGGCTGAACGGCAATATCCTTGCGTGTCTTCATCAGCAACCGTCGCCGGTGCCGACCACGCAATAATGAAATTGGTGCCGGGGCCGGTCCAAAAACCTGAATGCCGTCACCGTGGGGGGCGGATCGTCCCAGCGCTCTGGCCGCCGTTTCAACACTGGCTTCATCCTTGCCGGAAACTATCAGTGCTGCAAGCCTGCCGAAGGGTGGCATGCCGGATGTCTCGCGGGCATGAGTTTCTGTCGCGATAAACCCTTCCCGGTTACCGGCTGCCAGTGATTTCATCACCGGATGATCGGGCAGGTAGGTCTGCATCATCACGCGTCCTGGACGCTGTTCCCGTCCGGCGCGCCCGGCGACCTGATACAGCAACTGATAGGTTCGTTCGGCCGCCCGCAGATCACCACCCGCCAATCCAAGATCGGCATCGACCACGCCCACCAGCGTCAACATGGGGAAGTGATATCCCTTGGCGACAATCTGCGTGCCGACGATGACGTCGACCTCGTGCTTTTCGATGGTACGCACCAGTTCCTCGGCGGCGCGCGGACTGTGGATCGTATCACTGGCGGCCAGGGTGTACCGGATGTCCGGGAACAGACTTTCCAGCTCCTCGGCCAGCCTTTCAACGCCGGGACCACAGGCGGCGAACTTGCCTTCGGCACCGCATTCTTCATTGGGGCACGTCTCGGGCAGTTTCACATTGTGGCCGCAATGGTGACACTGCAACCGCCCCAGCAGTCGGTGTTCAACCAGCCACGCGCTGCATTGCGGGCATTGCATGCGATGTCCACACGCCCGGCACAGGGTGAGCGGTGCGTACCCGCGCCGGTTCAGAAACAGCATGGCTTGTTCGCCCTGATCAAACACGTCCGTCAGCGCATCGCGCAACGTGCCTGAAATCCAGCGCGTGGCGGGCAGTTTTTCCACTCGCATATCAATCAGATCCACCTGCGGAAGGGCCGCACCGGCATGACGTTCCGGCAGGTGCTGGGTTATGTAACGACCGGATGTCGCATTGACCGCCGTCTCCAGTGACGGTGTCGCCGACGCCAGCACAATGGGCAGGTTGCCGATACGGGCACGGACCACCGCCATATCCCGGGCATTGTAGATAACGCCGTCTTCCTGTTTGTAGGCCGCGTCGTGCTCTTCATCCGCGACAATCAGGCCCAGATCAGGGTACGGCAGGAACAGGCTGGAGCGCGCACCAACCACGACCCGAGCGCCGCCTTTTGATATGGTCCGCCAGATTTCCCGTTTCTGGGCACGGGTCAGGTCTGAATGCCATTCCAGCGGCGCACAACCGAAACGGGCGTGGAAACGCGTTCGCCATTGTGCGCCAAGGGCAATTTCGGGCAGCATGACCAGCGCCTGTTTGCCCGCCGCCAGCGCCCTGGCAACGGCTTCGAAATAAACCTCGGTCTTGCCGGAACCCGGTACACCGTCCAGCACATGCACAGCGAACCCGTTATCAACGGCGTCACACAACTGGTCGGCTGCTTCCTGTTGCGCCGCAGACAGTTGATAACCAGCCTGGGCATAGTCAGGTACCGGTAGCGGCGGCGGTGCCAGGCTGACGGTTTCAATAACGCCAGCCGCCAAAAGGCCTTTGACCACGCCCGTACCCGTACCTGCCTCCATAGCCAGATCCCGCAACGTCCTGGGTGGACCACCGGCCAGAACACCCAGTACCCGCTCACGGGCAGCCGTGGATTTGAAAGGCTGTGGTGACGCACTGGCAACGTACGCCGTCACCAGCTTTGGCGGATCAAGTGCCTCAGGGATACTCATGTTCATGCGCAGAACCGCACCGGGCATGCTCAATGTGTACCGCGCTACCCAGTCCACGAATTCCATGGAGTCTGCCGGCAGGGGTGCCGAGTCCAGTCGGGCCTTAACCTCCTTGAGCTTTTCCGGCGCAACGTCGCCCGTACCGGGGCCCCACACCACGCCACGTGCGCCGGAATGACCAAGCGGAACGTCGACAAAATCACCGGCAGCAAGAATCATCTGGTCGGGGACCACATAGTCGTAGGCGGTGCCTAACGGCAGTGGTAGTAGTACCGCTACCCGCTCACCCCCAATATATTGCGTTTTTTCGCTGCTTGAACTGGTAACGTCTGCGCTCATGAGATACACTTTAGCGGTTCTCGTTGTCGGGTCGAGCGTGATTTGTGTTCATGACATGCCATCCTTCAACAAAACATATTGGAAACTCAAAACGATCCGGGAATACGCAGCACATGACGGGAAACAACGACGAACTGGCCCTCAGTCCGGAAATGGACATGGAAGATGACAGTGGCCTCAGTGAAACAGATGTGGTTCGCTATTTGCTGACTCATCCCGAGTTCCTGGTAAACCACATTGAGGTCCTGCGCCGGATTGCACCACGGGAAGAGTGGTCTGGCGACAGTGTTGTCGACCTGCAGACCGTCATGATGGACCGGTCCCAGGAAGCGATTGATGACTTACGCTCGGCAACCCAGAGCGTGATTGCTACCAGTCGCAGCAACATGTCCATTCAGACCCGTACCCATGCGGCCGTCACGGCTGTGCTGGACGTGGATACACTGGAAGACGTGGTGCGGGTTGTTGCCGAGGACTGGCCTCATATTCTGGATGTGGATGTGGCGACGCTGGGGTTTGAATTCAGCCGTGCCCCGTTCCCCGCCATGATCAATCCGAACATTCGCCAGTTGCCATTGGGGACTATTCGGCACCTGCTCGGCCCTGACCTGAACGTCCGGTTGTTTGATGAAATGGTTGATGACGGCACACTGTTTGGCGAGGTCGCAGGCATTGCCCATTCAGCGGCGTTGGCGCGTATCGAGGCGGGGTTCGAGCTGCCGCCGGGACTGCTGTCACTGGGCGCACGGGAAGAAACCTTCCTGCCCGGACAGGGTACGGAACTGCTGACTTTTCTGTCTGATGTGTTGGCATCCACTGTGAGACGATGTCTGACCCGGAGCTCCTGATTGCTGACGTAAAGGGTGAACCTGCCGTTCGGCAGGCCGCCGCCAGTTGGTACTCATGGCTGGCCCATGAACGTCGCCTTTCGCCCAACACCGTTGACGGGTATGTGCGTGATATTGTCGCGTTCATGATCTTTCTGGATGATCATCTGGGTTTTCAACCCGGCATACGCGATCTGGGTTCACTACGAACCACGGACTATCGCCGCTATCTGGTACAATTGACAGACCGTGGACTGACAGCCACGTCGCGGGCGCGGTCCGTGTCCGCACTCAAAAGTTTTTTCGGTTATCTGGAGCGCCACGACATCGCCTCAAACCCGGCCATCGCGGCCATGCGCAGCCCGAAGCTGCCGCACAGTGTGCCAAAGGCCCTGGACAAGGACGAAGTGTTCGAGGCCATTGCC
>JAJFID010000395.1 GCA_021775325.1 Rhodospirillales bacterium | reverse complement strand
GAGACAGACCTGGATGCCATGGCAGGGTATCATGCCCAAACAATAGACAACAATCCGGATGGTATATTTTTCCTCTACAGGATTGGGGACGCGTGGACATGCCGGAACGTACATGCTGCCACGCTTGATGCTATGCGGGTGTGTATTCAGCTTTAACTCTAGTGGAGCAAGCTGTATTACATATGCCTACCAAACCGTAGGAACAATATCGCATGTCGAATGCACTGAAGTCATTGGAGCCAGTCGGGCGGTCGGAAACCCTGGGACGTAGGGTGCAAGATCAGTTGCGTGCAGCCATTATGGCAGGACGATTTTCTCCAGGTGAAAAACTGACAATTCGGGCTGTTGCTTCTGCCCTCGATGTTAGTCTGACACCGGCACGAGAGGCATTGTACAATCTTGCGGCGACCGGCGCCCTCGATATGCGAAGCAACGGTTCGGTCTATATCCATGAACTTACCAAGGATCGAATTGATGAGTTGACCTGTATCAGGGTTGAACTGGAAGGCTTGGCGGCGCGGGAGGCGGCCAAGCGGATCAGCGACAAAAACATTTCGGACGCCGAAAAGATCAATGACCAGTTGATCAAAGCTCACAACAAACACGATTACCATGCCCTTATTGATCTCAACTGGCAGTTTCACTTCCTCATCTATCAAGAATGTCAAATGCCGATGCTGTTGAGGATGATCGAAAGTTGTTGGTTGATGACAGGCTCATACCTGAACGTCATCTATCCTGATTTTGGCAAGATCGACCACGGCCTCGACAACCATGCGGCGATCCTCGACGCGCTCAAGGCGCGGAAATCGAAAGCGCTATCAAAAGCAATTTGTATCGATATTCAATTCGCCGCATCTGCACTCACATCCGCAATTGAGTCCAATCGTTAACAGCCAGATTTCACTGTAAGAATCGTATTTAGATTCGACGCAAAGCTTGCTGTGTTCAAAAATTATGTTATAACAAATAACAAAATTAAATTGAATGTGGTGATAATGAAAAACAGCCCGTCTCTTGACGATCAACTTGAAATGTACCGAAAGATGGTTCTCGTCCGCCAGCTGGAGGAGTCCCTTGGCGAACTCCACAAGCAGGGAAAAACGCGCGGGCCTATCCATCGTTGTGATGGCCAGGAAGCGGTCGGTGTTGGTGCCACGGCAATGCTGAGCAGCGACGACTACGTTACCAGCACGCATCGCGGTCACGCGCACTACGTGGGTAAGGGGCTGGATATTCACAAGATCGTTGCTGAGATTCTGGGTCGCGAGACTGGATACTGCAAAGGGCGTGCCGGCCACATGATCGTCGCCAGCGCCGAACACGGGTTGCTCGGTGGAAACGCCATCGTTGGTGCTTGTATTCCGGCTGCGGTTGGCATGGCGCAATCCTTGAAATTGCTAAAAAGTGATCGGGTCGCCATGTGTGTTTTTGGCGATGGGTCAGCGCAAACCGGCATCTGTCACGAGTCCATGAACATTGCGGCGCTTTGGAAGCTCCCGGTGATATTTGTTCTGGAACACAACGAATATGGTCTGACGGTCCACTCGGACGAACAGTCGGCTATCAAAGATTTGTACAAGCGTGCCGAAGCCTATGGCATGCCGGGCAAGAAAGTCGATGGCAATGATATG
Source organism: Rhodospirillales bacterium (assembly GCA_021775325.1). Classification (GTDB taxonomy): domain Bacteria; phylum Pseudomonadota; class Alphaproteobacteria; order Rhodospirillales; family Casp-alpha2; genus JABJGO01. Next base: position 4,636 of record JAJFID010000395.1, on the reverse strand, counting down.
CTCGCGGTTTACGAATCCGTTGCCACATCAGTTGATCGTGCCAGGCGCGGAGAAGGCCCGTCATTAATCGAAGCAAAGACGTATCGCCGAGCCGGATTTTCCACAAGCGATATGGGCGGTTATCAATCGGAAGAAAAAATTGCTCTGTGGGAGAAGAAAGATCCCATCACGATTGCTGTGAAGAAACTGAAAAAGTTGGTCGAACCAACCACTCTCCGCGATATCGAAGAACTAGCAATTCAACATGTTAAAGATGCCGTTGATCAAGCTCTTGCGGACCCTTATCCGACGTTCGAACCGCATGCCGCAAGCAACCCCTACAGAGGGGTAGTGCTATGACGATGCAACGATACGCCGAAGCCTTGAATAGTGCACTCCGCGAGGAGATGGCCCGCGATGATACTGTCTGGCTATTCGGCGAGGACGTCAGCACGTATGGTGGCGTTTTTAAGGTCAGCAAGGGCCTCCGCGACGAATTTGGCCCGGAACGGGTGCTAGACACACCGATCTCCGAACAAACACTTACGGCTATGGCCGTTACGGCAGCAATGACAGGAACACGACCTGTACTTGAGATCATGTATGCGGATTTCATGCCCCTAACCCTTGATGCGTTGGTCAACCAGGCTTCCATTTACGAGTACATTTGGGCAGATCAGGTTCAAATGCCGTTTGTTCTGCGGACGCAAGGTGGTGGCGGCGCTGGTGCCGGCGCGCAACATTCGAAAAGCCTGGATGTTCTCGTTGCGCATGTTCCGGGCATCAAGGTGGTCGCACCCGCGACACCGGCGGATGCAAAAGGCCTGCTGAAGGCGGCAATTCGCGATCCTCATCCCGTGGTATTTCTTGAGCATAAGCTGCTTTATAATTCTCGCGACGAAGTGCCGGACGGTGATCATCTTTGTGAAATCGGTAAAGCGCGTACTGCCCGTGAGGGCAGCGACGTGTCGATCTTCGCGACGTCCAAAATGGTTCACGACGCGTTGAAAGCTGCAACCGAGCTTGAAGCGGATGGCATTTCTGCCGAAGTCATCGATCTTCGTACGCTGAGGCCGCTGGACAACACCGCAATCGTGCAATCCGTCAAGAAGACCAACCACGCTGTTGTTGTCAACGAGGGCTGGCGGTTCTGTGGGTTTGGTGCGGAACTCAGTGCGACCATCATGGAGCAGGCATTTGACGATCTCGATGCACCGGTCGAACGACTTGGCACTTTCGATATGCCAATTCCCTACAGTGAGCCCCTCGAAACGAGCGTTTTGCCTGATGCTGAAAAGATTGCCGCTGCTGCGCGGCGCGCATTGCGTTAATTGGCCTGGTGAGTCGTTATCATGACAACAGATATCAAAATCACCGGTGCTGGCGGCGAGTATATGGAGTCAGTTACGGTCGTTGAATGGGTGGTGAAACCGGGTGACCCTGTGGCCGCTGGCAATGTTGTCGTGGTCGTAGAGACGGCCAAGGCGGCGACCGAGGTGGAAGCGCCCATCGATGGTATTCTATCCGAAATCGTAGTGAATGTGGGAGCTGAGGCTGACATCGGCGCTGTGCTCGGCCGTATTTCAGACGGGAGTGAACCGTTCGACACCGCGGCTGAGGCCGTTGCGGAAAATCCTGCACTGGTCAGTGTAGAGACCAGCCCCAATGCGCAGGACCTTCCTTCGGATGTGCCTATAGAGCAGCCTGCCAATGGCCGTATCCTTGCAACACCTTTGGCGCGTCGCATAGCGGCAGAATTGAGTATCAATCTTGCTTCCGTGAACGGGACGGGGCCAAAAGGCCGGATCAAACGGCGCGATGTGGAATTGGTAAGCGCTGAGCCCGTGGCAAGCCCGGCAGGCTCAGAGCAATGCGTACTCACGATTCCATCCGTACCGTCGAATGTGGACGAATATGACCAATTCGCGCCCGGTAGTTATGAAATTCGGCCACACGACAGCATGCGAAAGATGATCGCGGCACGATTGGCTGAAGCCAAGCAAACAATTCCGCATTTCTATTTGAAAGCTACCTGTGATCTCGACTCACTGATCCGACTCAGGACCGAAATCAATACATCAATCCCGAAAGATGCCGACGGTCGATCGGCTTACAAAATTTCAATCAACGATTTCGTCATCAAGGCCCACGCAAAAGCCCTGTCAGAGGTGCGTGACGCTAACGTTTCGTGGTCCGATTCCGGTATGATTGTTCATCATTCTGTTGACGTCTCCGTCGCTGTCGCAATTCCCGGTGGACTAATCACACCGATCATTCGCAACGCTAACACGAAGCCCATATCAACAATCTCGCTTGAGATGAAAGACCTGGCTAGCCGGGCGTTTGAACGTCAGCTTGCGCCAAACGAATATCAAGGCGGCACAACATCCATTTCAAACTTGGGCATGTTTGGTGTCGAGGAATTCGCAGCGATTATTAACCCACCACAGGCGACGATCCTGGCGGTTGGCGCAGGACGACGTGTTGCCGTTGTACGGGACGAAATTGTTGATGTTGCGACCCAAATGACAGTCACGCTTTCCGTCGATCATCGTGCGGTTGACGGCGCGCTTGGAGCTGAGTTGCTTCAATCATTCAGGCGATACATCGAGTCGCCGTTAGACATGCTCGTCTGACGGGCCGGAGAGGGTAAGGAATTCAGATGACGACGTCTATTGTGTTGGTAGGGTGCGGCAATATGGGGTTTGCCATGTTGAAGGGATGGCTGGACGAGTTCGATGTTCTCGATGTTCACGTTGTAGAACCGAACGATGAATTGAGAGAGCGCGTTGAAGGCACAGGGGTCAGCACGCATGTGGATGCATCCGGCCTTCCCGATGGCCTTGCTCCGGATTTAGTGATTCTGGCTGTGAAACCACAAATTATGGCGGGCGCGTTGTCTGCCTATAGGCACTGGATTGGTGGCAAAACAACCTTTTTGTCGGTGGCCGCCGGGATCACTATCTCTACGCTGGCAGCGGGTCTAGATGGTGCGACACCCATCGTCAGGTGCATGCCTAATACCCCTTCGGCCATTGGCAAGGGTATGATGGTTTGCAACGGCAACGCCCATGTCTCAACATCGATCGTTGATCTCGCGACCCGTTTGTTGTCCTCGTCTGGTGATGTTCTTTGGATCGACGACGAAAACCTGATGGATGCTGTGACCGCTGTGTCTGGGTCCGGCCCGGCGTATCTGTTCCACTTCATCGAGAGTATGTCAGGTGCGGCGAAGGCGGCTGGACTGCCGGACGACATCGCGGATGCCCTTGCCCTTCAAACAGTATATGGCGCAGCGTGCCTAGCCAAGAATTCGTCACACGATCCAGGCACCCTTAGACAGCAGGTAACCAGCCCAGGCGGCACCACGGCAGCAGCCCTTGAGGTCTTTATGGGAGACAAACGCCTTGAGAAACTTGTCACCGAGGCCGTCACCGCTGCAAAGTCTCGATCAATCGAATTGGGGAAAACAAAATGAAACATACGAGTAGGAAACATCATGACTGACGGTATCAGTAATCCAAATGTTCTCGTCACTGGTGGCGCAAGTGGTATTGGACTCGCGGCGGCCAAGGCATTCAGTTCTGCTGGCGGTAATGTTCTTTTGTTTGACTTGAATGAAGATGCCCTTGATCAAGCAAAAGGGTCCCTGGGTGGCGGTGATAATATTCTTACCATGGCGGGATCGGTGATCAACGAAGCGGACGTTGAAGCGGCAGTCTCAAAACTGGCCAGCGTGCATGGCCGAGTGGATAGCGTCGTGACGTCTGCCGGCATTGTAAAGGTCGAACCCGCGCTCACTGCCGATCTCGACACTTTCCAGAAGACGATGGATATCAACGTAATCGGTAGTTGGATTGCAGCCCAGCAAGCGGCTCGGGTCATGGTGGACAATGGCGGTGGTTCAATCATTTTCATAGGCTCAGTTTACGGTGCCGGAGGAGCGCCGGACCGAACCGCCTATTGTGCTTCCAAGGGTGCCATCCACAATCTCACAAAAAGCCTCGCCGTCGAATGGGGGCCACTGGGAATCAGGGTCAATGCTGTTGCACCAACCGGTGTACGCACACCGATGGTACAGGAGCTAATCGACGCGGGAACATACAATATGGTTGGCGTCAAAGCGCGAACGCCGCTCGGACGTCTTGCTGAGGCAGAAGAAATCGCCGATGCATGTGTTTTCCTTGCAAGCAACCAAGCAACCATGATCAATGGTGTCATTCTGCCTGTCGATGGTGGATGGACTGCTAACGGTTATACGATGGCGAGTTAGGGTATGGGTTCCGAAGGCACAGACACACTGATCTTTCAGGTTGATGGCATTGACCACGAGATCGAGTTGGACAATTCATTCGCGCCGAAGACGTTGTCCAAAACGCTTGCGTGCCTACCCGCCAGTATTGATATTCATTGCGCAAAAATTGCCGGGAGCCACATTATGTGGCCGGTTCCGTTTTTGGCGAAAGTGGAGAAAGCGTCAGACGTCCTGTCTATGCCACCTGGCGCGTTCTTTTTCTGGCCTGAGCGCCAATATCTGGAAATCACCTATGACGAGTTGCAAGCCGAGACGGCGGCGATCAGTTACCTGGGGCGATTGAAGGGCGATGTTGGTTGGCTGCGCGACTATGCGGAAAGAAACCGCCAACAACAGGGCCGT
>JAJFID010000394.1 GCA_021775325.1 Rhodospirillales bacterium | reverse complement strand
AAATCACAGAAATAGTTATAGATTGCCCAGATATGGCCAGCAGGCTTATCGGCGGCGGCGTTCGAACGATTCGAGCAGTTTCCAGCGTACGACAGGAATGTCTTCCAGTTCTTTTGCGGGGATGGCGTAAACCTCCACATCTTCCTCGGCCAGTAGACGAAAAGCCGAAGGTGTGTCAAAAAAGCTGGCCTCTTCGCCGTAAAAGTCGCCAAACTCAAGTGTTTCGTGCACCTCGTCATCGAGTATTCTGCTCAGGCGACCCTTGGCGACGATGTAGATGTTGTCCTGATCTGTATTCGGGATATCAGTTCCTGCCTTGTACGCGACGATATCAGCAATTCTGGCAAGATCTGAAAAAATAACGGGTGAGATAAACTCCCGGAACAACGAACATTTACCCAATACAGATTTTCTCTCCCGAGCTTCGCTCAAGGCGTTCTGCAGATCGCTGATCTGCACAAATTCATTGTACTGGATGGACGGGATCTGGAGGGCCGTAACAAAACTTGTCGTGCGATAGGTGCGAAGTGACGGCAACCCGGTCAGGCATGACGTTTCCCCAATCAACGCGCCCGCCGTTATCTGTGTCTTGAAATCGTTTTCGGAATCAAAAGACTCGACCGTCCCGGAGATGAGCAGAAAGACGCAATCCGGGCTATTGCCTTTCTCAAGAATGATTGTCTCAGGATTGAAATCCAAAGTTCGATTGTTCAACAATCCACGAATCTCTTCCGGATCAACATCAGGGAAATAACCGCGAAGGGAATGAAAGGCGTTCCTGCGAGAAAAGTCCTGATGCGTTTCGATCAACCGCTCTGCCGTGCCAAAAGGCGCACCTGACCCAATCTCTTTTTCACGTTCAGAAAATGCCGCCGCCCGGTGCGACAGAATTATTTTGTCTGAGGGATCTTTGCTGAAGTCTTCGGGTTCACCATGAATGAGCCCGCCACCGGCATCAATTTTCTTGACGGTCGCCCGTTTGAGATACTGTTGCTTGATCAGTTCACAGTACTCTCTTGAAATGCCGGGCTTGTCAGGATCATCCGTCACCATGCGTTCCAATACCTCAAACGAGGCAATGTCAGCTAAATGAGCGTAGGAACGATAACCATCCGGGCCCAAAGCGCGAAACTCCAGAATGCTGGTCTCCACCGGATGTGGCGAGTACACGGGCATCACGGAAAGACCGCCAATCGGGTTCCACTCGTCAAACGTCAGGTCTTTGAAGTTAAAGAAGTTCTCGAAGTCGCCTTCATCAATAGACATGAGAGCGGATAGCTTCTTGAACACCGATGCCCGGACAAGCGGCGTCGCATAGTAATCAAGCTTTCTTCCCGTTCGGACCAGTGACGTAATGCCGGCGAGATGGTCATCATGGGCATGGGTATGGAATACGGCTTCAATTTCATTGACGCCAACCCCCAATGCTTTGAGTCCGGCTTCTATATTGGGCCCTGCATCAATCAGAAAGATTCGGCCCTGATAAATCAGTATGGATGACATCGCCGGGCGATTAAAATCCCAGCCATCGCCGTCACCGGAATGAACGACCGAGAAATAATCCCTCGTGATAGTGTGAAAACCAAGGGGGAATGGCGGCGGAACCTCTTCGGTCTCGCGCAGATTCAGGTCTATCTCGACAGTCTCGCCCTCATAGGAAAATTCATACACATTGAGGCGGAGTCGTTTGACAGAAACCCCGTTCCGAATATCAGCCGGTTTTGTATTCACAACGCAGGTGTCGAGGAACTGTTCTGAACACTTTATGCTGCCAAAGGCAAAATGCAGCTTGATCCGCATCATGTCCCTGGCGAGGTCGGGTGAAATGCCTGTTGCGATAATCTCTTCTTCCGAAATCAGCCCATAGTTACCACGATAAATGTAGTCCATCTGGGCCTGGACCTGATCCTCATGTCCGATCAAAAGAGGTTTCTGTCCCGTGTTGTTAGGATGGCCCGGCAATGCCATTCCCTGGCGATAAAGCATTTGCAGCACCGGAAATTCGGCAAGATTACAGAAACTGCCGTTTTGAACCGCAAGATCAGAAAGCAGAATGGCATTCGGGCCGGATTCCGTGGAGACTCCGTCAATATCCACAGGCGCAATGTAGCCCTGACGCATAAGATGTTTTACTGAATCGGCGGGCGCACCACACAGAATGCGCACATTGGCATCTCTGAATTCGAGCCACCATATGCCATGGGTAAGCTTTTTCGCGTTGATTGACGACATTCCTGCGTTTTTACCCATTGGTTGTTCGGCAAGGTTTGGATGACCTGGATTTCGCCGGTTTCATTATACGTACCTTTTTTTTGCCATGTGGTGAACCCCAACGTTCACACAGAGGTGAAAATTATCACGGACCACATGGCACGACAGTATACACTTTCCCGGAATCAGCTTCCAAGTACGGAAATGTCGCATAATTTTACAAGTGGTACCTCAGGAACATTACATCAAGCTGATATTACAATTCCACCGCGATCACCGATCTCCGTCGATCCGAAACGCGTGGCGAAACAATCAGGCAACGGACGGTCGCCAGGCACACTGAGCCATAATCGTAACAAATGCCGACGCCGTTCCGGATCCGGCCAATCCATGAATCCCGTCCGGTCGTGCAGCATTGAGTGATTATGAACAAATTGCATGTCGCCTGGCTTCAAGGTCATGGAGAGACTGAGTTCAGGGTCATTCGCCAATTCATCAAACAGGTCAAGTGCATCTATATGATTTTGCGTCAATCGGGGTGCTTCCTCGAAGCGTTGTGCCGAGTCTATGTATTGGCGTTGATACATGACACTGAGGTAGTCCTGAAACCACGAGAATACCGGAATCTCAAAATATGGCTTCATTCCGTGAGGTATCTCGCCCCGTCTGTCTGTCGCAATGGGTTCAAACAGGTAGGGCAACAGATCGGGACGTCTCTCAAGATAGGCGTTGTAGATACTCGTCGCACTGACCAGAAGGGAATCACCGCCGGACTGGGCCGCCCGCAGACAGATCAGGCCGACCACATCACAGGAGTCCGTGTGAAAGGTCTGCCGTTCGTTCGTCTGGTAGATACGCACATTTGTATCGGACCCTTTGGCACCCACATCGCGCACATGCCCCAGAATATCACCCGCTGCATTTTGTGAGCGTGCATGGCCGATATGCGATCCTAACCCAAAAAAAATAATGGACGTTTCGCGCTCGGTGACATCATCGATGTTCAGCCCGCGTATGAGCGAGAAACCACGCCCATGCGTCAGCTCTGTCCGGAGTTGCCTGAGAACGGGTGCCAGCGTTGGCAATGGAAACAATGCGTTGGAAATCTCCGACAGCGCCAGACCTTGCGTAATTACCGTGGCGGCCGCCCGGCGTAACTCCGAAATGTGATCAGGTGACAATGTCAGAATCCAGGCCGCCGGGTCATCGACGAGATCGCTGCCAAGCCAGGCCGTTGGAACATTGAGATGGCTTGGCAGGTCACGGGAAACCATGGTGGTCATGTCCTTTTGCCCGGTTTTGGCCAGGCAGCATCAAGAAATTGTTGAATCTCGATCTGATAGCCGTCGGGGTCCTTTAAAAAACAATGATAGATGTTGAATTTGGGGTTCTCGGCGGGCGGCGTGTCAAATCGAACCCCTTTTGAGGTAAGGCGATCATACCATCCGTCGACGTCGTCTGAAACCAGCGTAATGATGATACCGGCCGGGCTCGACGGTCGTTCCGTACTGCAGTGACAGATTCCGATGAAGCCGTCCGGACTGGTTTGAAAAATCCGGCAGGCCCCCTGATCAAGAACGCATGAAAGGCCCAGTGTTTCTCCATAGAATTCCGCGCTGGCACCAAGATCGTGCGTATATACAAAAGTGACCTGCTGATCGAACATGGTGTTACTCCGTCGCATTATACCCGAAGATCAGTGTAGTCGGGACTGTGGGCTGTTGTTCAGAAATAACCGTCGTCGAATGTTGCACGATGTCCTGTTGTTTCATGCCTGTGCCACCCTACAGATGAAATCCTCGAACTTGCCGCTGGCACTGCGTGGAATTTCGCTGGTGTAGGATATGGTCACATTCATGCCGGGCCAGAGTTCGCGCTGAAAATGCTGGCGAACATTGTTGGTTTGTTCCTCACTCAAAGGCTCGTCGGCAACCATCAAAACCTCCAACTCGTTGACAGCGTTCTGAATGATCTGGACCTGTTTGAATGCGGCCAGCCCGGCCAACGTACCGATGCCGCCCTGGGTCGGCCAGAAACGTTCGCCCTGTGGATTGACCATCAGATTGCGGTACCGCCCGCAGATACGATTTATCACCGGCAGGCCGCGACCGCACGAACACGTCGCGCTCCCGGCTTCGGCATAATCACCCAGTTCGTACCGGATCAGCGGCATGACAAAATTATGAAGCGGTGTCACCACCAGTCGACCGGTTTCTCCCGGTGAACAGGGTGAATCGTCATCACGTAACACTTCGACCATGACGGACTCTGCCATGGTATGATAATGAGAGTGTTCGGGGCACTGGAAAGCGATGATCCCCGTTTCCTGAGACGAATAGATATCGTGAACCGGAATTCCCCACTCTTTCTCACACAGATCGCGGGTCCGTTGATCCAGCATCTCGCTGGTGGTAACGACGCGCTCAAGCCAGGGCAGGGATACACCGCCGGATTTGCATTGTTTGATCAGGTCCTCGAGACAGGACGGATAGGTAACCAGATAGTTCGGTTTGATTTTCAGTAACCATTCAATCTTGTCACCGGTCGGGCGGTTGACGTTGAAATGGTACATGGGGCCAGAGACATGTCCGGTTGCCCACGGTATGGCCTGATTGGCGGCTTCAAGCTTTTTTGTTCGGTCTGTCTGGAACACGATGTTAGCGACTTTTTTCGTGAAGTCCTGGTCGGCCCAGCGGTAAACGCGCAAGTTATTGGTCAAAAAAAACAACTGGTCGATGCCACTTTTCCGGACCGTGATAGGCCTGCCCGTCGAGCCTGATGTTGTCGACTCTGTCGTTGGTAAAAATGCCGGTGAAACATCTGTCGCGTACAGTTGTTCCCCGGCTTCCTGAACCTGTCCCCGCTTCAGCACGGGAATCTGTCGCCACATGTCTATGGTCAGTTCCCTATCGGCACCACCACCAATATCTGCCAGAACATCCCGGTAGAAAGGAACAGTCGCCGATGCGTGATTAATCAACTGACGAAGCTGATGGAGTTGAAGGGCCTGAATGCGTTCAGCAGGAAACCACTGGCTTTGCTCCAGTTGGATATCCATAACCAGCACATTGGCGTCCGGGGCACTTGGCATTCGCGGCCAGACCAGTGAGGTGTCTCGTGTTCGGATTGTCTGTGAACGTGTCACGGATGATAGACCCTGTCCTGATCGTCTGCCGGCACGTATTCGCACAGATCAATCGTGAATTCCGTTTGCTTGGTGTCCATGGTAATTTCGTTTGCACTAAATTCATGTCATCGTAAAACACTCTGACATCAGGTTCAATTTTCGTTTGTCCAGGAGACCCAATACATGAAAGCTGCCGTCTGCCACGAGTTTGGAAAACCACTGGTTATTGAAGATGTGGAAATTGGCGATCCCGCCTTTGGCGAGGTGAAGGTCAAACTTTCGGCATGCGCCATATGTCACAGCGACATTACCTATATGGATGGTGGTTGGGGCGGCACGCTACCGGCGATTTATGGACATGAAGCCGCAGGCATCGTGGAAAGCGTGGGCGACGGCGTACTAAACGCAGAAGTCGGCGATCATGTTCTCGTAACACTGATCCGTTCCTGCGGTACCTGCCACTATTGCGCACAAGGCGCACACACAAACTGTGAAACGGTGTTCCCGCTGGACAACAACAGCCCGCTGTCGTTTTCAGACGGCCGCGGCACGATTGTTCAGGGCCTCAAGACCTCGGCGTTTGCCGAGTACGTGGTTGTACATTCGTCGCAGGTCGCCACATTCCCCGACGAAATACCCATGGAGAGCGCATCGCTGATTTCCTGTGGTGTTATTACCGGGCTGGGGGCTGTGACGAATACCGCCAAAGTGCCACCGGGCAGTAACGTGGTGGTCATTGGTGCGGGTGGTGTCGGTCTGAACAGTGTGCAGGGTGCGTCACTTTCCGGTGCCAAAACGATTATTGCCCTCGATCTGAATGATTCGAAAACGGTGGCAGCGTTGAATTTCGGTGCCACCCATGGCATCAATGCCGGTGCCAATGATCTTGTTGAGCAGATCAAGGCGTTGACGGATGGGCGCGGTGCCGATTATGCGTTTGTTACGGTGGGTGCCAAGGTGGCTATTGAGCAGGCACTGACCCTGATCTCGCCAAGCGGGACAGTGGTCATTGTCGGTATGCCGCCGGTCGGTGCAAAAGTCTCGTTTGAAGCGCTGGACTTCGCCGATGCAGGGCAGAGCATGTTAGGCAGTAAAATGGGTTCAACCAAGCTGGTTACGGACATCCCAAAGCTGACGTCTCTCTATCAACAGGGCCGGCTGAAGCTGGATGAGCTCGTCACGGGCCGCTATCCTATTGAACAGATTAATGAGGCCATTGATTCTGTGCGGCGCGGCGATGCATTGCGGAATGTGATTGTGTTTGATTGAGGTTACACCTTGGCAAATGACTATGTGAACATACAGGTACGGCCCGTTTCTGCGGCGCTGGGCGCTGAAATCGGCGGCGTCGACCTGAAAAACGTTGATGATGCGACGTTTTCCGAGATTCGCGCGGCGTTTCATCAGTACTCCGTCATTTTCTTCCGGGATCAGGAGATGTCTCCTGACCAGCACATTGCATTTGCCGAACGCTGGAGCACGATCAACGTCAACAGGTTCTTCAAGCCCCTGGAAAGTCATCCGCGAATCGCGCAGGTCATCAAGGAACCGGACCAGACGGATAACATTGGCAGCACCTGGCACACGGACCACTCCTACGATCAGATCCCCGCTATGGGCTCCATACTCTACGCCCGTGACGTGCCGAATGTCGGTGGCGACACCCATTTCTCCAGTATGTATCGAGCCTACGAAGGCCTTTCATCAGGCATGCAGGCAATGCTGGGTGGACTGAAAGCGTGGCACTCCAGTCGTCACGCATTCGGATACGTGACCAATGACCTGGAGTCCCGTAAGGACGGACGCCTGAGCAATCCGGATCTGGCGACCCAGGACTCCATCCATCCGGTTGTCATTGCCCATCCCGATACCGGTCGTAAATCACTCTACGTCAATGGTGATTTTACAGTCCGGTTTGACGGCTGGACCCAGGAAGAATCACAACCCCTGCTGGACTATCTGTATGAACACGGCGCGCGCCCTGAATATACCTGTCGGTTCCAGTGGCAAAAGGGTTCCGTGGCATTCTGGGACAACCGCGCAACGTGGCACTATGCGAGCAATGACTACCACGGTCAGCGCCGCGAGATGCACCGGATCACCCTGGATGGCGTGGCTTTGTCCGCTTGATTTGATCCACCGACGGAGCGTAGGCGCGTCTCAACCCGGTTTGAGTACACACGCTGCCAATTGTCAGGCGTTAGGTCTGCTTATCAATGCAATACAGCCGTTATCCGATGAACGATTGAATATCCGGGTAGTGCCAGAAGGGGAAGTTCTGAACAGCTGTAATCAGCCGCAAAACCTACCCGTCATCTCCCCTGCGGGCGACAAAGTAAAAGAGATTCGGTTACTGGCTAACAACAGGCGAAAATTATCTTGCAAACAATGCATTCCGTCGCGCCAAACTCTCCTCAGGCCATAATTCTTCAGCGTCGTAAAAAACTTCTACGGTAGGCACGTCATCCGGCAGGTTGACCCATGGCTGTTTTGATCGTGTGAAGATATGCATGTCCGGTTCAATACCGTGAGGTTGATCCACCGTGCCCACGCGGACAAGACTTAAGACAGGTCCCGCTGCGCCATAGTGGCTCCATAACGCTGTTTTACAGGTCGGGCAACGCTTTATGGTTTGCCCTTTTCCCGAAGGCGTGGGGACTACAATAGCTTCCACCTCACCCTGCAGTAAATCCAACCGTCCTGATTCAATCAAAGCGTTCAAGGCAAATGCTGATCCTGAATGTCGTTGGCAATCAGTACAGTGACAGCAGTGTACATACATGGGTTTATCATTCATGCGGTACCTAACGGCCCCGCAGGCACAGCCACCTTCTTTCACCATCGTGTTATCGGACATTTGGCCTCTTCCTCTGTCTGACGGTCTATCCTAAAGTTCCACCGGATGGAATCAAGTGCTGCGTGGGATGCGGATGTAAGCGATGAGCTGCTGGCAGTTAGGGGACATCACATCACTCTTCGTTCCAATGCCCGCTTCGGGTCAAACTCGGTCCTCCGGCGTACCGTGGCGAACTGACCGTTTGGTATTGGTAAACG
>JAJFID010000393.1 GCA_021775325.1 Rhodospirillales bacterium | reverse complement strand
AGCGCGAGTCCCTGACCGGCGCGGGCCGCTGCCAGAACTGACGGATAATCATTCATCATGGTATCGTGATGTTCCATGGGCAGGTTGACACCTTTTTCGGTCAACCATACCCGCCAGCTCATCCAGTCCCAGTGGTCATCTTCCAGTGACACCAACGCGTGGGCTGGTAAATCGCGGACAGTTCCAATCAGGGCATGATCGGCGAGGTATTGTGGACTGCACACCGGAAACACGGCCTCATCCAGCAGCGGGAACGCGTCGTAGCCCGGCCACTGGCCTTCGCCATGCAAAATGACAACATCCATATTGTCGACCAGACATTCTGAATCCACATCAGACGATATTATTCTGACGACAATATCCGGATTGTCCTGACGGAAATGATGCAGCCGGGGCATAAGCCACAAGGCATTAACGGACCGGTCCGTGGCAATACTCAATCGATGTTTGCCACCGGTTGTGCGTACCTGCTCCGCTGCATTGGCAACATGCATAAGGGAAAAGGCAACGGTGTGTTGCAGATCCCTTCCCTCCGACGTGAGTCGGACCGCCCGATTGGCCCGGACGAACAACTCAATACCCAGATCATCTTCCAGCAACCTGATCTGACGGCTGATGGCGGCCTGCGTCAGATTCAGTTCAGACGCAGCGCGCGTGAAACTCTGGTGTCTGGCTGCCGCTTCGAATGCGACCAGGGTACCCAACGGTGGCAAACGCTTATCAAGAAACCGCATAATCTATCCTTATGCAAATCAATCAGAAATCATCGTTATTCATAATATATATTTAACTATATGGTATTTGTCAGTTGAATTGAAACCACTTCACCCCATTCCTGTCGCGGGGCAGGTAACGAGCAGGAGAGCCCGGATGACAAAAACCGCCTTTGCCTTTGATACCGACGAGCGACCATTCACCCGTGACCGACGGCAATCTTTTACGATTCCGTCCCGATACTACCGGGACCCCGCCATATATGAGGCGGAAAAAGAAGCCGTGTTTCATCATAGCTGGTGGCTGGTCGGTCACGTCAGCCGGTTCCCGGACCAGGGTTCATACGTCCGGGTAGATGTACATGATCAGGGCGTTTTGGTGCTGAAGGGTCGCGACGGCGAAATTCGCGCCTTCTATAACGTATGTCAGCACCGTGGCCATGAACTGGTCAAGGATGATGACGGCCAGCTCAGGAATCTCATGGTCTGTCCCTATCACGCCTGGGCCTACGATTTCGAAGGATCACTGGTACGGGCGCGGAACACTGAAGACTTGCCGGATTTTGACAAGTGCAATTTTGGCCTGAAAACCGTGCGGCTGGAAATTCTGGCTGAATTTGTCTACGTCAATCTTGACCCGGATGCGGAATCACTGACGGCACAGACCTCGGGCATGGAAGAAGACATCCGGTATTACATGCCGCAACTGGGCGAACTGGAATACGCCTGCCGAATTACATATGACGTCGCCTGTAACTGGAAGGTACTCATTGACAATTTTCTCGAGTGTTACCATTGCCACACCGCCCACCCGGCTCTGGTCGACCTCATGAATATGGATACCTACACAACAAAGACCTATCAGATTCACTCCAGCCATATCGCCGGTGCACCCTTGTCCCAGAACAATGCGGCATACAGTTTCGAAAAAGGCGACGTGGATTTCGGCTATGCGGCCTGGTACCTGTGGCCCAACCTCACCATATGGGCCTATCCGGGCGAACCTCTGATCCTGACCCTGCAGATCGTGCCCACGGGGCCCGAAACGTCTGTTGAACTGCTGGACTGTTATACACTGGGCGGCAAACGAACCCCGCAACTGGATGAAGCCATCAAATACATGGACGATGTTCTGCAGCCGGAAGACATCGGGCTGTGTGAAAGTGTGCAGAAGGGATTACGCTCAAAAGGTTACAATCAGGGCCGGTTTGTCGTTGATGTGGCTGAAAGTGAACTGAGTGAACACGCTGTGCACCATTTCCAGGAGATGCTGCTGGATGCACTGGACCGGTTGTAACGGGACTGTCAGGCCACAGACAGGCATGTGGCAGCCCGTTCCGCCAGTTCCTGATTGCGGCTGAGGGGATTGATCACCAGGTACAGCCTTCCACCGGTGCGAATGCGCTCCTCTGAAATGGGCACCAGCCGTCCCTGTTCCAGATAGCTGTCCACCAGTCCGGCCCAGCCCAGCGCAACACCAGCACTGTTGCAGGCCGCCTCCAGCAGATACACGTAGTTGCCAAACCGCCGTACGCCATCGGTATCCGGTGGCCCCAGACCATGACGGTTGAACCATGTCTCCCACGTGGCCCAACCATAGTTTCGCTGGCCCAGATGCAGTAAGGGAACTTCGGCAAGCGCTGCCGCTCCCTTGTCGGCAAACAGGGCGGCGTTCTGATCCGCAAATTCCGGCGTACAGACGGGGAATATCTCCTCTTCAAACAGGGTCGTCTTTTCCATGGCCCGCACGTTCGTTTCAGCGAAACTCAGGTTGATATCGATGCCCTCTTCCTGAAGGCGCGGATGGTACTCGTACTCTGATGTCACCGTCACGACCTCCACCTCATCGCCAAGACATGCCTGTAGCTGGTCATATCGCGGCATGAGCCAGAGATGGGATATGGCATGAGAGCAGGCGATGGATACGGTCCGGGGTTGCGCCCGGATTTCCCGGACGGTACCGGAGATTTCCGCCAGCCCGGACACAACGGAATGATACAATCGTTGTCCGTCAGGTGTCAGTGTCGCCCGCCCCCGCTTGCGATCAAACAACTTGATCCCGAGCGAATCCTCGAGACTGGCGATGTGGCGACTCACGGCAGGCTGAGAACTGTTCAACTCCGTCGCCGCCCGGCTGAAGTTTCCCAGTCGGCCAGCACACTCAAAAGCACTGAGCATGCTCATTGACGGCAGTTGATATCGGTAATTCACCATACCAAAAATGATATACTAAACGAGACTTTAAATCAGTTGAATTCCGATGTTATCAGGCGAATTATTATCACACGAATTACATAGCACCGAAAAAAACCTGAACAGACCTCGATGGGAGAAAATCATGAAACCGGAACGCTGGGCAGATGCCACCAACAAAATCTTCCCTTATCAGGTTGGTTTTACCGCACCGCCTCACGATTTCGACGCGGCACCGACTGATTTTCTGGGCATTGCACCAGATAGCGTCGGAGCCCACGGCCGCATGCTGCACGTACCCGAATATGCGCATGAACTGACGCAGCGCGTGGATAATTTCCATCTGCTGGAAGAGTTCGTGCACTGCATGTCCAACAATGGCGCGGACGTGGTCGGTCAGGTGGGCACCAACTGGGTGCATTGTCAGGGCACCACGCCGGACGACATCCGGGCAATCTGTGATCGCATCAGCGATACCTACGAGACGCCATTTCACATGGCCGGGATGTGTCTGGTGGAAGGTTTGCGCGAGTTGAACGTTGAACGCATCGCCCTCAATTCGGTTTACTACTGGCCGGACTGGCGCGACGGCATTACGCGTTTCCTGAGAGAGGCCGGATTTGATGTGATATATTCCGGAAACTTCGTCGATCAGGGTTTTTACGACACCCAGGAAGAAGTCAACGATATGACCTGGATTTTCCCCGGCGATCTGGCCGAAGAATCCATGCAGCGTGTAGCCGAGCTTGCCCCGGATGCCGAAGCCATTGTCGTTAACGGCATGCCCAACTGGCGACGCCCGGAAGATGATCTGCCCAAGCGCGCATTATACTACACGCCGAAGCTGGAACCGCTGATCGGCAAACCCATCGTCGCATCAGACGTGGCGCTGTACTGGCGTATTTTCAAGACGCTCGGCATTGCGCCGGTTGGCGACCACGGGCGGTTGCTGTCCACGCTTTCATAAAGGAGTCTGTCATGGGCAAGATTCTGGCCCTCTGGGCAACACCCCGGTCAACCTCAACGGCATTCGAAACGGTCATGAAAAACCGTGGCGATTTGACGTGTTTTCACGAGCCCTATAACGAGGCGTTTTACTGTGGGATCGAACATCGCCTGAACCGGTACTTCGTTGCCGACCGGTCGTTAAAGCCCACGCCGGGCCTGACCATCAATTCTGTCCATGACGAACTCGTCAGCGTGGCGCGAAACGGTTCCGTGTTCGTCAAGGATTTTGCCTACTCGGTCATGCACAAGGCGAACGATCATTTTCTGGATTCGTTCACCCATACCTTCCTGATCCGGGATCCGGAAAAGGTGGTAACATCCATGCACGCGCGTTGGCCCGATATTTCGCTGGCGGAAATCGGTTTCGAGGACTTGCGAACCCTGTTCGACCGGGTTGCGGATCGGGAGGGAAAAGCTCCGCCCGTCGTCGATTCTGACGAGTTACTGCAGTTCCCCGCTGCCGGTATGGCCGCCTATTGCACCGCCGTTGGAATCCCGTTTCTCGCGGAATCACTTAACTGGGAAGACAAGCGGGAATCGCATCAGGACACAAACCCGACATGGAACACGGACGAGCACGGATTCCATGACAGCCTGAAGGCGAGCACCACACTGAAAAAACAGAAACGGGATTACCCGCCGCTGTCATCCAGCGCCGATATGATGCGCCTCTACGAAGCTTCCCTGCCCCATTATGAGGCTCTTCGGGAATATCGAATGACCATCAATCACAATCCTGATCAGGATGCATCCTTTGGGGCGGGTGCTGAGCGAAGCACGAGCGAGGCGGCCACAACATGACTGTCCAATTCATTGACCCTGTCGCCGATTGCCTGATCCCGGCCAAACCCTATGGTCTCGCGGCAGACCTTACGAAGCCGCTGAACATTGGTTTGGTGATCAACAGAATTCCCCAATGCGATATCTTCATGCGGCACGTCGCCGAAGAACTGTCAAAGGCGCGTCCGGCTGTAAGTATCAGGTTTTTTGAAACGGGCACCATCACCTTTGCGGACGCAGCGTTGATAACAGAAATTGCAAACACCTGTGACGCTGCTATCTGTGCGATAGGGCACTGTGGGTCCTGCACAGCCGGTACAGTGAAAGATGGCATAAACCTCATCGAGCAGGGTTGTCCGTCTGTATGCCTCGTGACGGACCTGTTCTGGGATCAGGCCGACGCGCTCGCCATGTCGCTCGGCTGGCCGGGTGCGCCCCGGATCAAACTGCCCTATCCAATCTGGGGGACCGACCAGACGTCCATGATCCTGTCGGCGAAAAATGCGGTTCGTGACCTGATCCCAAAACTGGAAGTGATGCCCAATGACAACGCTTGAAGCGCCCAGCGAAGCAGATGCGGTCGAGCTGCTGCACGCAAAGGGTTGTACGGATGGCCTGCCGGTTATCGTACCGACCCCGGCGCGTGTGGATGCGATGATCACCCGTGTCGACCTTGACCCCGATCTTGTTCTCGGTGAGATGGGTCCCAAACAGGGCGCGGCAACGGTTCGACTTGTGGCCGCAGCCGCAGTCATGGCCGGCTGCCTGCCTGATCACTTTCCCGTTGTTGTCGCCGCTGTTCGTGCAATTTGCCGGAGTGAGTTCGATTTGACCGAAGTCACCCAGACGACCCACTGCGTGGCTCCCTTTATTCTGGTCAATGGCCCTGCCCGTGAGACTTGTGGCCCGATTGGATCAGGCATCGGCATCATGGGGCCGGGTGACCGGGCCGGTGCATCCATCGGGCGCGCCTTGTCGCTCGCCATCATCAATATAGGCGGACGTCGTTCCGGCGTAACCGATATGGCTTCTTTTAGCTCACCTTTGAAATTTACCTGCTGTTTTGCCGAAGCGGAAGAAGCCTCACCGTTTGAGCCCTATCATGTGCAGCAGGGTTTCGATCCTGATGACAGCGTGGTTACGGTTGTCGCCGTAGAAGGGCCACATTCACTGCTGCACGAGCACTCACTAAATCCGGAAAATGATGCGGATCGGCTGATCAGGTGCATCTCAGGTGTTGTCGCCAATTCAGGAAGCAACCACGTCTATTATGGCGGCATCGGCGCCGTCGTTGTCGTGCTGAACCCTGAACACGCCGCGGTGCTGGTCAAAGCCGGATATGACCGGAATCAGATCGCAGAAGAGATCGTCAAGCATGCAACGTTACCGCGGGACTATGCCAACGCACTTTATGCCGAACACCTGGTAACCAAAGGCGGGAATGATGAGTTTCTGCCGGCAGTTCGCAGCCCTGAACAGATCATGCTCGTCATTGCAGGCGGTGTCGGCGGGTATTCCATGGTTATGCCCAGTTGGGCGCTGGCACCCCATGGCAATTTGCCGGTATCTGAAAAAATCGACGTCTTCCCGTCATGCGGCACGCTGACTGTGTAGAGATATGACCATGCACAAAATTCTCACCCTGTGGGCCGTGCCCAGATCCACCTCGACGGCATTTGAAAAAATGATGAGCGAGCGCGGCGATCACCATTGTTTGCACGAGCCCTTTGGTGAAGCCTGGTATCTGGGTGAAGACAGGCTGGTCCCGCGCCCCAATGATACGCCACCACCGCCCGGACTGAACTTCGGCAGTGTGTGGCGAGGCATGCAGGACGCGGCAAAAAACGGACCCGTGTTCAGTAAGGACTTCCCCCATTACATCATGCACATGTGCGACGACGCATTCCTTGACCGGTTCAATCATAGTTTTCTGATTCGTGATCCAGAAAAAGCCCTGCCCTCCATGTACAAACACTGGCCCGACTTTATGATCGAAGAGACCGGCTTTGCCGAACAGCGGGCATTATTCGATCGGTTGTGTGACAAACTGGGCCACGCGCCACCGGTGGTGGATTCCGATGATCTGTTGAACGATCCGCATGGTATCACAGAGGCTTATTGTCATGCCTGCAATATACCCTTCATTGCCAAGGCGCTGGAATGGCGGCAAGGCGACCGCAAGAGTTATAGCTGGTATGACGGTGGTAGCTGGCACGCAAACCTTGAACAAAGCACGGGGCTGGCCCCCCAGAAACGGGATTATGTCGCCATTGATCATGACCAGCGCCTGTATGACATATACCAGAAATGTTTGCCCCATTACGAAGCCATGAAAACACACCGGCTCACGTCAACGGTGACAATCGCATCAAGTAAATACGATAAAGAAGTGTGAAATAATTAATTATCGAGTTTTTTTCAGTAAATAGAGCTTGTGGCCTTGCGGCACCAATTTCTACGCCGTATGTTCCGCGCACAATACAACGAAGTCGGGTTCTCCCTGACCAGACGAAGAAGGACGGACGCCCATGTCAGGCGCCATGACACATCTGCGGCAACTTGAAGCCGAAAGCATCCACATCATGCGTGAAGTTGCTGCCTCGTTCGATAATCCGGTGATGCTGTATTCCATCGGCAAGGACTCGTCCGTCATGTTGCATCTGGCCCGCAAGGCATTTCACCCGGGTGTCCCCCCCTTCCCGCTCATGCATGTGGATACCACATGGAAATTCAAGGAAATGTACGCATTCCGCGACAACATGGTGGCGGAAAGTGGTATGGACCTGATCGTCCACATCAATCAGGACGGGGTAGACCGTGGCATTGGCCCGTTTAGTCATGGATCGCAG
>JAJFID010000392.1 GCA_021775325.1 Rhodospirillales bacterium | reverse complement strand
CCGGTCTGCATAAATGGCAAAGCCCCAAGGTTTTAGACCTTGAGGCTTCATGGTGGGAACGACTGGGATTGAACCAGTGACCCCTGCAATGTCAATGCAGTGCTCTCCCGCTGAGCTACGCTCCCTATAGGTTTCTGCGGGTGTTGTATGGACCCGCGAAACGTTGGCGTTTTACTGCCTTGTGGCGGGGTTGGCAAGCGGGTCCTGCATAAATTCACGGCATCACCGAACGGTATCACAGAACAGCATCCCGAAGCTTATGCGTATCGCCCCGTGCCTTGAGATACACGGTCCGCCGTGGCATTGTTGTGTTAACGATGAATCGTAACACTTGCTCAACCTTCCGGGTATATGGATAGGCCATGGAAATCGGCGAAAATTCAATGATACCGGGTTCTGTAACGTCTGGTTCAATGACATCTGGCGCATTTACACCGCAGACGGCGTTCCGCATTGCCGCCCCCCGGGAACAGACGGTGCCGGTGGTGTTTGCCAGTCCGCACAGTGGCCGTGTCTACCCGACCGACCTGCTGAATGTGACCCGGCTTGACCCGCAGGCCCTGCGGCGCTCGGAGGATGCCTTTGTGGACGATCTGTTTGCGGGGGTGCCGGACCTTGGCGCACCGCTGATCAGTGCCCAGTTCCCGCGCGCCTATGTGGATGCCAACCGCGAGGCTCTGGAGCTGGACCCGGATATGTATGAGGACGATCTGCCGCGTACAGCCAATATCCGCTCGCCCCGTGTGACGGCCGGGATCGGCACCATTGCGCGGGTGGTGAGCAATGGTCAGAAAATCTATGACCAGAAACTGTCATACCACGACATTCATGCGCGTATCGAAAACTGTTATTTTCCCTATCACGAAGCGCTGAAATCCCTGGTCGATCAGACCATGGCGCGGTTCGGGCAGTGTCTGGTTGTCGACTGTCATTCCATGCCGTCCGGTACCTTTGACAGGATGGCGCAGAAAGTCGGGCAAGTGCAGGGTATTGTGACCACCGGCGCGGCGCTGCAGGACGGGGCGGATATTATTCTGGGTGATTGCTGGGGCAGCACCTGCGATCCGGAGATTACAGCAACCGCCGAGCGCACGGCCCTGGCCGTGGGGTATTCGGTGCGCCGCAATACGCCCTATGCCGGTGGTTATACGACCCGGCAGTACGGACAGCCGGGACTGGGCATTCATGCCCTGCAGATCGAGATTGACCGCAGCCTGTATATGGACGAACGGTCCATTACGCGGCTGCCGGTGTTCGATGAGGTGCGCGGCCGCATGATGCGTCTGGCGGCTGCGCTGAGTACGTTTGGCGCCGAACGTCTGGCGGCTGAATAACGCGACTCGTTCGGAGGGCAGACCTTGAGCGATACAATTCACCAGACCGCAATGATACGTCCCGTTATACGCGCCGTCCGGGAATCCGATTTGGCCGCGGTGACGCGCATATACGGCCATCACGTGGAAACCGGTCTGGCCAGTTTCGAGGAACAGGCACCTGACGAATCTGAAATGCACCGGCGTATGACAGCGCTGATTGATGGCGGGTATCCCTATGTGGTCGCTGAACTGGATGGCGCGGTGGTGGGGTACAGTTACGCGGGTCCCTACCGGGCGCGTCCCGGATACCGGAATTCAGTGGAAAACACGGTCTACCTGGTCCCGCAGGCACAGGGGAAAGGTATCGCCAAAGCCCTGTTACAGGCCGTCATCGACGCCTGTACGGACCGGCAATTTCGCCAGATGGTGGCTATTATTGGCGACAGTGATAATGCGGCTTCCATTGGTCTGCATAGCAGTCTCGGCTTCGAACTGGTGGGCATCCTGCGCGGCATCGGGTTCAAACATGGCCGCTGGGTGGACTCCGTGTTGATGCAGCGCAATCTCGGCGACGGCGAAAAATCGCTGCCGGCACGGTGACTCACGCGCCGCCTGAATCTGGGCCTCTGAACAACTCTCGCCCCTCGGACCCCGAGAGATTGTTGACCTTGCACCAGGTCTTGAACCGGTCGTCCTGCAGTTCCGGGTTTCGGGTGTAACGTATGCGCCATTTGATTTTCTGGACAACGCCAATGGCGAGACACAGCAACGCAAACAGCGCCACAAAGGCCACATAGGGATCACCATTGGGAATACCGGCAAACAGGCCAGCCCAGGACAACCATATTGTCTGTAACGTATGTGTAATGGAACTCAACATGATCGTTTTCCTTTCGGGAACCCCGCCACCGTGACGCCGAGCGCCGTAGGCCGGTAGTTTTGCGTCGCCATTGTTTCCAATGGGTTGCCGTTTCGCTTGAATTCGACTGTTGTACTGAAATTAGGGTAATATCCGATACCCGGCAGTGACACAGATCACAAAAGTGCGGTAATGCAGGCCGAATCGGACAGGGCGAAGGTATCAGGGTGCCCGGCACACAAACGTGACGGTTCTGGCCCGCCGTTCCGCCAGGTTGCGCACCATGTTGAGCGTCATGTCACGGAAATCATCTCCCAGGAATGTCTGAAAGGTCAGCACAGGTGGACCGGACGTGGCCATGTGTTCCGCCATGCCATCAAACCAGGCCTGGCTTTCGACCGTTGAATCGGTTTGCGACAGTATATGGAATCCGGCATTCCCGAGCGCATGGTGCATGGCATCCGGCGTGATGACGTGGCTGATGGACGAATCGCGCGCCCACGGCACCGGGTACAGAATGTCACCGCCGTCACCCTGCATGACGTCATAGGCAACAAATATGCCGCCCGGTTTCAGGACCCGGCGCGCCTCGGCGTACAGCACATCCCGGGCGGCAATATTCATGGCCACATGTATGGTCATAACGGCGTCAAACTCATGATCAGTAAAGGGCAGGTCGGTGGCATCTCCCTGCATGAAATGCACGTGATCACTCAGGCCCAACCAGCCCGACATGGCATCTGCGGCCTCACAGAATGCCGCCGTCAGATCAATGCCCGTCACGTGGCAGCCCCAGGTCTCGACGATAGTCCGCGCAGGACCGCCCAGACCACTGCCGAGATCAAGAATGCGGGCGTGCGGGCTCAGTTCCATACACGCGCCCAGTTCCAGCGTGGCGGCACGACCGCGAGTATGAAATTCGTCGATGGTCGCCAGATCAGCAGACGTCAGGCTGTCCATATCCTTGCCAGCCGCGTGCAGTTTAAGGGCTATCATTTCGGCCAGATTGCCCGAACCCTCATAATGCGCCTCAACGTGATCCGTCATGGATCTGCCCCCTCCTGTGCCGATGCCCGTAACGGATGAGAATGCGCCAAAACACCGGTTTGGTCACGATTTGTTAACCATGTCATAAGATTTGCGTGTTAGGTTTTGACCATGACTGGAAAAATACTCAACGGGCTGGTGTGCGGGACGCTTGGTGTGGCGTTTTCGGCACTGTGCAGTGTCACGGCGTCGGCTGACGTTAACAGCGCCCGCGAGTTCGAGCTATCGTGGGATTTGTGTGGTGCTTCCACCCAGGCGGTTGAACAGGCGACAAACCTGCCGCGCCATCTTCTGGCCGCCATTGCCGTCGCCGAATCCGGGCGGCGTGATGACCTGAACAAGATCGTTGTGGCGTGGCCGTGGACCGTTACCTCCGGTTCCGAAGAGTGGTACGCGGACAGTAAACGCGAGGCGATTGAGGTTGTTGAAGATCTGGTCCGAAACGGTGTGCGCAACATCGACGTGGGCTGCATGCAGATCAACCTCTATTATCACAGTGACGCCTTCAAGACACTGGACGAGGCATTCGATCCTCTGACCAATGTCAGTTATGCCGCTGCATACCTGACCAAGCTGCGCAAACGGACGTCGAACTGGATGACCGCTGCCGGGAACTATCATTCGGCGACGCCGGAGTTTCACAACAGGTATCGTGCCCGGCTCAAGGAAATATGGGATCGCGAGCGACGCGGTCTGAACCGTGTGGCTTCAACGGACACCATGCAGGCGTATTACAGTACGCCGAACAACACCACGCCCAATACCATGCCCAACTCCATGCCCAACTCCATGCCCAGTGGCTCAACATTCAGCGAGGTTCCGCCTGTTGACATAGATCGCACGGCTGAAATAAATCAGGCATTCAGAACCCGTCAGCAGGAAGAAGCCGCTGCGGCGGAACTGCTTGCCGCAGAAACCGGTGCCGGGCCCATTTCGGCCAGTGCTTTGGGCGATAGCTGGAAAGCGGCCTACACCTCGGGCGGTGATGCCAACTATGCCCTGCAGGCGCAGATGAATCGCTTGCGCAAAGCAGCCGACGAGCAAGACATGCTGGAGCGGATGCTGAGAGAAGACGCCAACAATCTGGCTGCCAAACGTGCCGCCGATCTTGACGCCTGGCGCAAGTTGTATAACAAGACCCTGACCGACAGTTCGACGTCCTCGACGTCTCTGTTCTGATATCTTCGGCGTGTTGATGTTGCGCAAAACCACCGTCACAAACTGTTTCAATTTGCCCGGGTTTAACTCTGGTACGTATCTTCTATGGCGACGAACCCGGTTAAGCCACGAACCCGTGCCAGCCAGGCATTGATGGACGTATAGTCGCTCAATCCGATACCGCCGTCTTCCGCCATGTGGGTATAGGCGAACAGCGATACATCGGCGATAGTCGCCCGGTCTGCCGCAAACCAGTCATGCCGGGAAAGATGATCCTCCATGACGCCAAGGGCTGCGTGACCAGCCTCACGGATGGTGGGCAGGGATGCGTGGCGTTCATGACCGGTCGGCAGGTGCCGCACGATATATCGCGCCACCGCCACCGATGGCTCGTGGGTATATTGTTCAAAAAACATCCATTGCAGGACTCGGGCATGATCCAGGCGGTCTGTGGGGACGAACGATGTTCCATCCGCCAGATAATGCAGGATGGCATTGGATTCCGGCATGTAGGAGCCGTCTTCCAGTTGCAGGACCGGAATCTTGCCGTTCAGGTTGCGGGTCAGGAACTGTGCCTCACGGGTTTCGCCGTTAACGCTGTCAATTTCCACATAGGTGTAGTCCATATCCAGTAGCGAGAACATCAGTCGCGCCTTGTACCCATTGCCCGAGTCATGATTGTCATAGAGTGTGAACATGTCTGAAGCCTTCCTGCTCAATGCCTTTCTAGACGACACCATCCTGTTTCAGTTTGTCGATTTCAGTTTCGGACAAACCGAGCAGGTTTTGCAGTATATCATCCGTTGACGTGCCCAGCGATGGTCCCAGGTGATTGATATGGCCGGGCGTTTCCGACAGGCGCGGAACCACGTTTGGAACCACAATGTCGCCCAGTTCCGGGTGGTGTACCGTCAACAGGTTTTCACGCGCCGCAAACTGCGGATCTTCGAATACATCAGCGATGGTATTGAGCGGGCCAGCGGGTACTTCGTGTGCGATACACGCCTCCATGACCTGATCCCGGCCCATGGAACCCGTCCAGGCGGCGACAAGCCGGTCCACAGTGTCGCGTGCGGCCAACCGCTTGTGCTGGTCGCCATACATCTCCGGCCCTGCCAGGTCCGGTTTATCCATGGCACTGGCTAAACGGGCGAACATCTTGTCTGTGGTGCAGGCAAGTGCAATCCACTTGTCATCGGCGGTCGGAAAATGGCCGTGGGGGCAGGCGTTACGCGTGCCGCTGCCCTCCGGTTCCCGCACGATGCCCTTGAGCGCATAGGCGGGGGCCAGTTCGTCCAGTACCCGGAATACGGACTCATAAAGTCCGATATCGACGATCTGACCTACACCACTTTTGTCGCGATGGCGCAGGGCGATGAGTACACCGATGGCTCCGTACAGCCCTGACATGTAGTCACCCAGTGACGTGGACCCGGGCGTCACCGGTGTGCCGCCCGGTTCTCCCGACAACGCGGTCAGGCCGCCCACCGCATGAGCGATACGCGCGAAACCCGGGCGGTCCCGGTAGGGACCGGTCTGGCCGTATCCCGACACCCGCAACAGTACGAGGCCCGGATTGATAGCCTTCAGTTCATCCCAGCCGAGTCCCCATTTCTCCAGCGTGCCCGGTCGGAAGTTCTCACACATGACGTCACATCTGGCGACCATATCCTTCAGCACCTGCGCGCCCGCAGCCTGTTTCAGATCAATGGCAATGGATTTTTTGTTGCGGGCCTCGGACAGCCACGCCAGTGAACAGTCCGCCACATCAGTCGGTGTCCCGAACCGGCGAAACGGATCACCGCCGCTGGGCGTTTCCACCTTGATAACCTCGGCGCCAAACTCACCCAGAATAGCCGCCGCATAGGGCGCCGCAATGAATGTCGCCACGTCCAGAACACGCATGCCCGATAACGGATGTTCTTCGGATTTCGGGTTCATTGAGCGAGGGTTTCTCTTGTTGATCAATAGGAACGCGGCAGACCAAGCACATGTTCGGCCAGATAGGATAGTATCAGGTTGGTGCTGACAGGGGCCACCTGATAGAGGCGCGTTTCGCGGAATTTTCGTTCAATATCGTACTCCCGGGCAAAGCCGAAACCGCCGTGGG
The DNA here is from genome assembly GCA_021775325.1 of Rhodospirillales bacterium. GTDB lineage: Bacteria > Pseudomonadota > Alphaproteobacteria > Rhodospirillales > Casp-alpha2 > JABJGO01. The sequence continues at coordinate 1,506 of JAJFID010000392.1, read as the reverse complement.
TCTGCAGGCACATATCGGCAGCCTGCCAGGATGCTTCCGATGCCAGCATTTTAGCCATGTTGGATTCCGCACCGCAGGTTTCGCCGCTATCGTACCGTGCCGCAGCCTTTTCAACCATCAACGCTGCGGCTTCTGTTGCCGCGTAAGCCCGCGCGATGGGGAACTGAACCCCCTGATTCTGGCCAATGGGTCGATCGAAGACGACCCGCTGGTTGGCGTAATTCGTACTTTTCTCAATGAACCAGCGGGCATCGCCGATACATTCAGCGCCAATCAGAATGCGCTCCGCATTCATGCCGTCCAGAATATAGGTAAAGCCACGGCCTTCTTCGCCGATCAGGCTACTGGCGGGGATGCGCAGGTCTTCAAAAAACACCTCGGTGCTGTGATGATTGATCATGGCATCAATGGGTTGCAGTTTCAGGCCCTTGCCCACAACTTCGCGCATGTCGATGAGGAACACAGACATGCCATCTGTGGGTTTGCCCTGATCCCGTTCGGGTCGCGGCGACGTGCGTGCCAGCAAGAGCATAAAATCAGAGTGTTCAGCTCTCGACGTCCAGACCTTTTGTCCGTTGATTACATAGTCGCCGCCGTCAAGGATGGCTGTGGTTCGAATACGGCTGGTGTCTGTGCCGCTTGTGGGTTCTGTGACACCAAAGGCCTGAAGCCGCAATTCACCGGCAGCCAGCCCCGGCAACAGGGCAGATTTCTGTGATTCACTGCCGTGCCGCAGCACGGTACCCATCGTATAAAGCTGCGCATGGCAGGCCGCGCCGTTGCATCCCGAACGCTGGATTTCTTCCATGATGATGGTGGCTTCACGGATACCAAGCCCGCTGCCACTATACTGTTCGGGGATTAATGCGGCAAGATATCCGGCCCGGGTCAACGCAGTAACAAATTCGTCCGGATAAGCCTGGCGGGCATCCAGATCGCGCCAGTAACTGCCGGGAAATCCCGCGCACAGCGCCTGCACCCCCTGGCGTATCTGATCGGTCTGATTATCCATAAACTTCCCGGTTGGTATTTTCGTCCAAGCCAGAACACTGTAGAACTGCTGCAAGAATTACAACAGGGAACTGTCGAAATGGCACACCGCAGCAATACAGAAGTCTTACGCGAGGTCCTGACACTGGAGGGCCTTCGGGTACTGGACGTGGGCTCGGGTGCCGGGCCGCTTGTGCGGTATATGACCCGCCACGGTGCCAGTGCCGTTGGTCTGGAATGCGGTGCCGCCCAACTGGCCAAAGCGCTTGCGACAGAAGCAGAGGGTGATGAGAAGTACGTGGAAGGTGTCGGACAGGATATGCCATTCGATGATGCGAGCTTCGATGCCGCTATCTTTTTCAATTCGCTGCATCATGTCCCGGCGGAATTCATGGACGTGGCCCTGCGTGAAGCGTGCCGCGTGGTTCGGCCTGGTGGCGTGATTTATATCGCCGAGCCGGTGGCTAAAGGACCCTCGTTTTCCATGTTTGCACCCGTGGATGATGAAACCGAGGT
>JAJFID010000391.1 GCA_021775325.1 Rhodospirillales bacterium | reverse complement strand
CATTCTCTGCCCGGAGACATCTAATGACGCCTACTTCCGGCAGGAGGACAGCGAGGATTCCCTATACCGCCGACTGATAGTAAATGACCCACCCGGATATTTAGCTGCCGTGCCATTGCCAAGCAGCCTGAAATCGTCTTTCAGGTTCTATCAGGTCTCTGGTTCCAGCCAGTAGAGGGCCCAAGTGTCACCGGACAGACCCCATTGTGGGTAGATACCGTGAAGTGAATAGGTGCGTGAAATTCCGGAAATTTGTCGTGTCACTGTGTCCGCAGGGTAGTTCCCGTCCAGATAACCGTGAATATACCAGTCCACAGGCGTAGAGCCCTCGTCACCTTCAGGCACCCACATTGCACCAGCCTCAAGCCTTCTGTCGGCAACATAATAATTGAACACAGAGCCGACGCTGAAGTTGGGATAACCCGTCACACGCTGCAACTGATCTTCGCCCGATACGATGTCCTGAATGACGGCGGTGTACTGGCCCCGGCCTCCCTGGGAAAACTGCAGGTGTAAAACGCCGTTGCTGAGTGCGTAGAAGATCATGATCATCCCGGCGAAAGTACGGCGTAAATGTTTCATATCCCACAAATGGGATAACATCCCGGCGTAAATCATGAGGCCAAGTAACGCGGAGAGGAGAAAATAACGATGAATGACATTTGGCTCATCTTCTGCGATCACCACGATGAGCGGAAACAAAAAAACCACGGCGACCAACATAATCCATGAAGTGTGTTGGTGCCGGATCATCCAGACAATCGCTACAGCCATAAAAACATACAAAGCCCAAAACGGCAGGTCAGGTGCTCCCTGAAGAGCGTTAATGCCGAATGTAAGCAATATGATGATCTGTATGGACTCAAGAGCAGGTTCAGGGCAACAGTCACCGCCACGAATCATGTTGCCGACTGCGAGCGCGCCAAAAAGCAAAAGCGCCAATGACTGGAGCCCGAAAAGCAGTGCAAGTCGTCTCATGGTTACATCGACGGATCGGGTTTCCTGATAGATATGGGCAAGCGCCCAGCACCCAAGCCCCATAATCATCACGACGAATGTCAAGTGTGACGCGAGGCCCAGCATGGAGAAAAAGACGAAGTAGCGAACACTTGATAGGGTCGGAGTGCGTAGGTAACTGTCCATGGCATATGTGGAGGCCAGCGCCGCGAACATCATTGTCGAGTAACCACGCGCTTCACCACTGTAGTGCACGAGTGGGTAACTTAGCGCCAACAGTGCAGCGGCGATCAATGCGCCGCTGATGCTCTGACGTCTCCCGATCAGAGCGCCCATCCATATGGTTCCCGCGCCTGCAAGAACGGATAACATTCGGTAGGAGAGTTCCGGCGCGTGGGGGCCCAGTATCATATCAATGATTGCCAGGTATACTGTATTAAGAGCGTGTGTATTCGCATGGAAAAACAAGGCCACGCGGTCGACCGTGTCTACAGAACGAGAGGCAATTTCGAGGTGATTCAGAGACCAGATTTCATCGATCCACATATCACCCGTTGCCGACCAGACACGGACGGCGATGCCAAACACCATAATCGCGCCGAAGATAACATAGGCACGAAATGGCAAACGAAGTATGTAGCCCGCGGTCTCAGGTGCCGCATCAGGTGTTTCGATTTCGGTGTTCATTTTTCTGCCTTGCGCGCGACGGCAACAATCTGCCAACCCCACGGTGAATATGGTAAGGTGAGATAAAGCAGTACCCTGAATAAAGCCATGGCGAAACGGGACAAGATACTGGGTGTTCCACAGATATCCTTGCTGAGTTGGTCCCCACGCAATAATACGACCAATCGGTAGAGGTTGAACATGGGGAAACCGGCGCCCGTTGCTTGTTCTACAACATAACCGGCCTGTTCAAGATCATCGCGAATGTTTTCAGTGTTGTAATGGCGCAGATGACCAATAGTGCGGTCAAAAGCCGATTTGGGGCCGCCGGGTACGGTAACAACAAGGACGCCTCCAGGTTCCATACAAGAGCCGATATTTCGCAATGCCAGGACGGGATCGTGAAGGTGTTCAAGTACTTCGGAACACACAGTATGACTTGCCCAGTCTCTCAGGCCTGGAGGAATCGGGTTATCAGATTCCAGATCAACCTGTTTTAGAATTGCATCCGGAAATTTGGAACCTGTAACATCCAAGCCGGTTTGGCTATGATCAATTCCAGCCAGTGAAACGCCCGTGAAATACTGGTTTATGCACGCGAGGAAGTCCCCCGATCCACAGCCAACGTCCAGAACAGTTGAACCCGGTTTCAAACCGCAGACTCTAAGTATTCGAAAAATGGTTCGCCGCCGAAACGCGTTGGCAGGGTTCAGGGCTGTGGCTTCCGCGTATAGATTCCAGTGCTGCTCCCAATCCGTTGCGGGACTATTTGCGGGTAACGGTTCACTCATCATGTGTCACACCGATGATCGTTTCTGCCTTGATGTTCGCATTTATTGCATGAATTAACAGGGTAGAGACAAAGGTGATAAATGACAGCGTAATGGTCAGTAATCCAACGACGGCGGTATGGTTCGTACCCACCATGTCACGGAACACGGTGAAACCGGCTCCTACATATGCGTTGGCAAAATTCAGGCATAACATGACGCCAACGGAGAACAACCCACCTGAAACGATCATCATCGGTGTATAGGCAAATCTTCTGGCCCAAACCTGTTTGCGGTGACCGGTCGAATCATAGATACCTTGGGCCATACACCCCAGGAAAAAGCTCTGCGCGCCCAGGATTGAGATCATGGCACCCAAGAACATCGTGTTGAGGGAGAACGTAACGTTACCGATTGACACCGGGCCCAAGCCAAGTGGTAAAGCAATCAATAGGCCAAGAAACAACAAAGCCAATCCAGGTTTAAGCACGAAAAAATCCGCGCCGTGTATCAACAT
>JAJFID010000040.1 GCA_021775325.1 Rhodospirillales bacterium | reverse complement strand
AAATTCAACATACACATTAGTGTATTGTTTTTGCTTGTTTGTATAATCTCGACCTTATCTTGATTCGGATAATCGCGAAATTGAAGTCCTGTACCAATTCCTATTCCAAGATCAAAGTCGTTGCCGGGGTTTTCGCGTTCTAACCATTCCAGTAAACAGTACCCGATTGCTTGGTAATCACCATCTAACACCCATGACCGTCGCTCACCTTGTGCTTCCAACTCTTGGATCGAGCTGATAGCGCATCCCGTTAACACCATAGATACAATAAGGGCTGATAGGATTTTCATGCTGGTTTTACTCTTATGTCCGAACTCTAGCTCGATTACCCCGACGCACACCATCAATTAACTACCGATCATACGGTAACAAACGGCAAAACCGTCGACTTCAGCCCAAAGGTACTGGTTGCATTTTTGGAAAGCCATTTATGAATATGTAGATATTGGTAAGTGCAACCACCAGTACGGTCAAGCATATCTTAGCCGCGAGCGTGCAACGGTATAATCTCAAGGGAATGCGCTCGAAACTGCGCCTTCTCAACCCGGCGGTTGCACCTTTGAGATGATTATTGCTCACACGTTAAACCGGAACAGCATGATATCACCGTCCCGGGTGACGTATTCCTTGCCTTCCTGACGCATCTTGCCCGCGTCCTTGGCGGCCTGCTCGCCGCCTAACGTCACAAAATCATCATAGGAGATGGTTTCCGCACGAATAAAGCCGCGTTCGAAGTCCGTATGAATCTCACCCGCCGCCTTGGGTGCCTTGGCCCCGCGCCGCACGGTCCATGCCCGGGTCTCCTTTGGACCCGCTGTGAAAAACGTAATCAGGTCGAGAAGCGTGTACCCGGAGCGGATGACGCGCGCCAGGCCGGTTTCAACCAGACCCATGGTCTCCAGAAAATCGATGCGCTCTTCTTCATCGGCCAGTTGCGAGATTTCCTCTTCGATCTGGGCTGAGATGACAACCACTTCTGCGCCCTGTTCGGCGGCCATGGTTGCGACTTTGGCGGAAAACTCATTGCCTTCCGCCGCCGACCCTTCATCCACATTGCACGCATAGAGAACCGGCTTGGCGGTCAGCAACTGCAACATCTGGAAAGATTTACGGTCATCAGCCGAGACATCCAGCGTGCGTGCCGGTTTACCATCGCGCAACAGGGCGAGGGAACGTTCCACCAGCGCCATCTGCGCCTTGGCATCCTTGTCACCGCCGCGAATGCGTTTTTCCAGCGGGATGATGCGCTTTTCCAGGCTTTCAAGATCAGCCAGCATCAACTCGGTTTCCACGGTTTCCGCATCGCGGACCGGGTCCACGCCACCTTCAACGTGGGTCACGTTCTCGTCCTCAAAACAGCGCAGGACATGAACGATGGCGTCCACTTCGCGAATGTTGGCGAGAAACTGGTTGCCGAGGCCTTCGCCTTTTGAGGCGCCGCGAACAAGGCCTGCAATATCCACAAACTCCAGTTGCGTGGCGATGATCTTGGCAGATTTGGAAATGGCGCTGATTTTGTCCAGGCGCTCATCCGGCACCGCCACGCGGCCCGTATTGGGCTCAATGGTGCAAAACGGAAAGTTGGCCGCCTCTGCCGCCGCCGTTGCCGTCAGCGCGTTAAACAGCGTTGATTTTCCCACGTTGGGCAAACCCACAATGCCACAGTTAAATCCCATTATGCGTCGCCCTTCTGGTTACTTCCATTGTCAGAATCCGGGTTGTCACTATCGCTTTTTGCCGGTTTTGGTGGCGCCATATCGGTGGCAACGCGTGTCTGGAACAGCCCGTCATCGCCGTCAATCAGTAAACCGGCATTGTCGGCAATGCTGTCGAGCAACTTGGTCACCCAGATGTCTTCCTCTTTGGAGAAATCTTTGAGTACATGACTGATGACGCGGGACTTGTCGCCCGGGTGCCCGATACCGATCCGCACACGCCCATAGTCCGCGCCGATGTGCGCATGCACACTGCGCAATCCATTGTGACCGGCATGACCGCCACCACGCTTGACGCGCAATTTCCCGCCAGCGAGATCCAGTTCGTCATGCAATACAACAATATCTGATGGCAGAATCTTGTAGAATGTCATGGCGGCCTGAATGGCCCGACCGGACTCGTTCATATAGGTGGTTGGTTTCAGCACCAGCACTTTTTCCCCGGCCAGACGGCCTTCGGAAATCTCGCCGTGAAACTTGCTGCGCCAGGGCGCAAAGGAATGACGGCGGACTATTTCGTCCGCCGCCATAAATCCGATATTGTGCCTGTTTCTGGCGTACTCGGTGCCGGGATTGCCGAGACCCACAAGCATGTGCATGACACGGTCTCCCGAGGGAACGAAGACTTGATCTAGTCTTCGTCGCCTCCACCTTCGCCATCGCTGTCGCCGTCGCCTTCTTCGCCGTCGCCTTCAATTGGCTCGCCGTCTTCGTCCAGCATGAGACCGTCTTCTTCAGTCGGGTCTTCATCCACAACGATGGTTGGCGTGGCAATTGTCGCGACCGTGAAATCACGATCCGTGATGGTCGGTGTAACACCTTCCGGCAACACGATTTCACTGATGTGCAGGCTGTCGCCGATTGCGTAACCGGTCAGATCAGCGGTAACGCTTTCCGGAATGGCATCCGGCGAGCAGCGCAATTCAACCGTGTAACGAACCACGTTCAGCACACCGCCCTCTCTCAGGCCGGGGCTTTCTTCTTCATTGATGAATTCTACAGAAACTTCGACATTGAACTTGGTCTTGGGGCCAAATCGCATGAAGTCCACATGCAGGGGAACATCGGTAACCGGGTGGAACTGCACATCACGTGGCAAGACACGCTCTTTCTTGTCGCCGGCTTCAACTTCATAAATCCGGGTATAGAAATAGCCGCTGTTCAGCTCTTTGGTAAGCTGGATGGGTTCTAGCGATATCATTACAGGGGCTTGCTTGTTGCCGTAAATTACAGCGGGAACGCGTCCGGCGTTCCGTGTTGCACGAGCTGCCCCCTTACCGGCCCGATCGCGCAGTTCTGCTACGACTGAGGTAACTTCAACCATTGATCATCTCCTATAGTCTGGTTGAAAGCTGCCGACCTCCAGGGGTGTCGACAGCGGAATTGCCTGTCCAGTTAATCGAACAGGCTCGATACAGATGTTTCGTTACTAATGCGGCTGATTGCCTCGGCCATCAGCGGTGCGATTGTCAGTTGCTCAATATTCTGGGTGACACGTACAGCTTCTGTGGCCTGAATGCTATCAGTAATTACAAGTCGCTTGATGGGCGATGCGGCAACGCGGGCAACAGCCCCGCCGGACAGCACGCCATGTGTCACGTAAGCCTGTACTTCTGTCGCGCCCTGATCCATGAGGGCCTGGGCTGCGTTACAGAGTGTTCCGGCAGAATCGACGATGTCATCGACCAGCACGCAGGGTCGACCTTCCACGTCACCGATGATGTTCATAACCTCGGATACACCGGCTTTTTCACGGCGCTTGTCGATGATGGCAAGATCGGCGTTCAGGCGCTTTGCCAGTCCGCGCGCGCGGACCACGCCGCCCACATCCGGTGAAACCATCACCAGCCCGTCGCTGGGCATGGTTTCCTTGATGTTGTTACACAATCCCGGACCGGCAAACAGGTTGTCGGTGGGAATATCGAAAAAGCCCTGAATTTGTCCGGCGTGCAGGTCTACGGTTAAAACCCGGTCGGCACCCGCTTCGGTAATCAGGTTCGCCACCAGTTTGGCCGAGATGGGTGTGCGCGGGCCGGACTTCCTGTCCTGACGCGCATAGCCGAAATAAGGGATAACCGCGGTGATGCGTTGGGCTGAACTACGGCGGAGCGCGTCCATGGTGACCAACAGTTCCATGAGGTTGTCATTGGCCGGAAAGGACGTGGACTGGACGACAAACACGTCCTCGCCACGTATATTTTCCTGTATCTCCACGAAAATTTCCATATCCGAAAACCGTCGCACACTGGCTTTGGTCAGTGGCAAGTTTAAATATGCGGAGATCGCCTCGGACAACGGGCGATTGCTGTTGCAAGACAGAATTTTCATGGCGGAGTATCTGGTCCTGGCTGGGGCTACACCCAATACAATCCAACAAACATCTCATCTCCCGGATGAGACGCGGCGGAATGTAACAGCGTCGTTGCCGCAAGTAAACAACGCAAAATCAGGAATTTTTCAGGATGTTTTACGGAGTCTGAATATGCGGCAGATCTGGTTGCGACAACGCCCCGCCGATGCCCTGATGGGCGATGCCATTGACGAACAGTTTGCGGATGCCTTTAACCGCGGCGCGGGCGATGACGGGTGCGACCGGGACCCAGGACTGATCCAGGCTGCCTTGTGGAATATCGTTCTCCTGAACAGCGCGGCCGGTTTCCTGACCCAGTATATCAGTCACCGTCCACACGATGCGCGTACGCTGGCGTCCGGCAAATGGCGTTTCGACACGCACACTGCACTGAATGATGTGGCTGGCAATGGTTGGATCGCTGGTGACCGCAGCATCTTCCTGTCGCAGGGCCTGTTGCAACGCAAGCGGCAGGGCCAGATTCCCATCACCCGGCGCACCGATAGCCTTCTGTACCATGAACACGGGCTGGCCGATAACGCGGGTCCTGTTTAACGCGGCAGTGCTCAGTTCGTTCGCTTCCTGGGCTGCCGGTTGCGGCGCGGCATAGTCCGGCAGTCCGTCCACACCCGGTGTGACCTGATCCGGGTTATTCTGGGGTACTGCGGCGGCGACCTGGGGCACATCCGCAGCGGTCTGCAGAATCTCGTTTGTCTGAGTAGCCATGGTCTCCGGTTGTGCTTCAGGCTCGGCAGACTGTTCCGGAATAATGGGCTCCGGCATGGTCACTTCAGGTGAAGTCGTCACCAGCGCTGCCGATTCCGGTGTGAGGACATCAATATCGTCTGGCAGAAGTGCCGGGCCGGGCTCGAACTCATCCAGTCCGGGGTCCAGCCCCATGGGATCCGATGCCACAACCGCTGATCCGTCGGCCATGACCGCCGGTTCCTCATCTATCTGCTGGATGTCCGATACTGTCGGAAGAACAGTACCCGACACGGTCCCGTCCGGCAGGTCTTCGGGCGCAATGGTATCGATCTGCAATCCGGGACTGTCCGGTTGTTCAGGCATGGGTAACGGGTCCTGCACCGGTGCCAGGTCCAGTGGCGTCGCCAGGATAACCTCGCTGGTTATTTCCACGGGCATTTCAGTGGGCATGTCATCGCCATCATCGGGAGGTTGCGCGAGAATGCTCACGGATTGTTCGATGACTTCCTCGCCTTCGGCTGTAATACGCGAAAGACCTTCACTGGAAACAACGATGGTTTCAGCCTCGAACCCGCCTTCCGTGAAAGATGGCTGGGTCAATGTCGACGGGACCATGGCGATTCGATCACCGAGCGGGATTTTTCCTTCGACCAGTTCGTGAATCGACGGCACCGATTCGGTCACAATGACGGCCAGGGTGTCATCGGACATGTTCGTCCACCCGGCCTGTGATACCGCCATTTCCTGTCGATAGGTGCCAGCCAGTTTTCCTGCCGGGCCATAAACAGCCCAGTCGAAGTTCAGCCAGATGACGTCACTGCCGGTATTGGATTCCTCAATCCAGCCCGCCAGTACGGGGCTGGCACCATCAGCAATATTGGCGATACGCGCCGGATAACCGGCCTCGCGCAGGCCCCAGGCCATCTTTTCTGCCAGCACATGACCAAGCGTCGGCGATGACCCGATCAGGGGCAGAACCAGCAGGGTACGCGGCATCTGAATCATGGTTGGCGCGGGAGGGTCCTCGGCGGGCAGGTCTTCGATCAGTGCGCGCGCCGTATCACAGGCGGACAAGGCAAGAGCGCCTATAAACATCACCGCAGTGTAGACATGTCTCAGCATGACTGGATGGTACCGAAGCAACGGACTGCCGGGCAAGCTGTTTGACCGGCGACGACGGCTTAATTCCTGCTGAAGTCCCGTTCAATGATGGCGAGCACAGCCTCTGCGCCACCGATCGCCGCATACTGTGCCGTGTTGCCCCACGTCTGGTGCAGGGTGCCGCGTGCGATATTGTTGCGTTGGGTAATGCGACCCAGTTCCTTGCCGTCGCCATTGCTGACGGCCCACAGGATTGTCACGTGCTCGGTTGTATTATCCAGGACGGTAACATCGACCACACCCTGAACGAAATGACTGGCTGTGCCGGGGCTCATGGCGAAGGGCAGGGCGGCCCGCTTGAGTTCCGCCAGCAAAGCTTTGGTCAGGGCTCTGTTCCCGTCGCCCGGCGCACCGGTTACCTCGTCAACCCAGATACCAAAGTCCACAAGCCCTCTGTCGCCGCCGGTTACGGGTGGCGGTGGCACGACCGGTGGTTCCGGCACCGCGAAGGCCTGATTGGACACGGCGGGCACCAGATCAGACGAATGAGCCAGTTGCTCTGAAGTCTCTTGCGTCGATGATAAAGTCTGGTCAGTTGATGATGAAGCCTGCGTCGTGGTGTCCTCTGTCATGGCTGGCTCGGTGACGGGTGCACCGGAGGCCGTCACGGGTGTTCCCAGAAACGGGGACAGATCGGCGGCTGTCTGCTGGCCGATGGTCTGTAACATGGCAGGCGACCCATAGGCCCAGGCGGACCGTTCACCGCTGACCCGCTGGTTCAGATAGGCGATTTCCGTGCCTGACCCGTCATTGAGGGTCCAGGAGAGTGCTGCAACCATGGGCGCGTATTGCGCATCCAGCGTTTCGGTATGCCCGGTTATGACAAATCTGGCGGGTTGACTGTCGGCGATTCGGGCCGGAAAACCACGCTGGTTGAGCGCCGCAACCACCGAGTCGGCTATCAGCCGGGACAGGGGACCCGGCTGGCCTTGCGGTGGTTCGACAGCAATATGGCTACCGGGTGGCACGACTGCCACAGTCGGCACCGTTGAGGGTGAATTGGTACAGGCGCTCAGAAACAGGAGAAGAACGAGTGCCCACAGCCAGTGTGTTTTAGGCGCTATGCCATCATACACATGGTGAGTGATACCAGAATGAGCATCAGGACGATGACCGTTAAATGCGGCATTCATTGAAATCTCGGCCAAAACAGTTTTCCACCAGACTATTCACCACCCGTTTATTTCACCACCAGGTCCAGCGATGCGGACGACAGTCTTTCATTGCCGGTTTCCGTGACCAGCACTGTTTCACCAAGTGTCATGGCCAGTTCCGAATCGCTGTCGGCGATGATCATGTGCATGAACACCACCATGCCCGGCTCGAACACCACCGGATTGCGCTCGTACATCATGGGCCAGTCCATCCAGTTGGGAGCAAACGTTGTGCCCAGCGAATACCCGCAAGCCTTCAGGCGGTGCTCGGATAATCCATGGCTGTCCAGCATGCCCGCATGGGCCTGAAAGGCATCGCCATAGGTATGTCCCGGCGTCATTTTCTCCCGTACGGCTTCGAGCGCATCGCGCGAGGCCGCGTACAAATCCAGTTGCCGTTGCGGCGGGGTGCCAAAACACAGGGTGCGCATCATGGCGGCATGGTAATGGCGATAGGCACCGGCCCATTCCAGCGTCAACTGGTCCTGTGCATCCAAATCACGGCGACCCGAATAATAGCGACATAACAGCGCGTCCCGCCCCGAGCCGACGATAAACTCGTTGCCGGGATAATCACCGCCGCCTTCAAAAATCGCACCCTGCATGGCGGCCAGAACCGATCCTTCGCCGACACCGGGCGCGGCGACCGCAATGGCGGCGTCCCAGGCATCATCGGCCAGTTGTCCGGCGCGGCGGACGTAGTCGATTTCGGCGGGGCTTTTGACCACGCGTAATTTTGTCACCAGCTCCGAGGCATCGTCCAGCTCGCAAAACCCGTCCAGAGCCGCTTGCAGGCGCTGGCCGTTGCGGGCGGTCAAACCATAGGATTCCCACTCAACGCCCAGCCGTTTACCGCTGCATCCGTGTTCTTCCAGGATGGCCTTCAGGTCATGAGCCGGGCTGGCATCCGGCGCGTCGGCCCAGACCCGAACGTCCTCGATAATCGAGGTGTGGTGGGCCTGACGCTGGTCGGCGGAGCGGGTCAGCAGGGTCATGGTGCCGTCGGCGCTCATATAAAGGCACTGGAAAAACACGTAGCCAAATGTGTCGTAACCGGTCAGATAAAACATGCTTTCCTGACGAAACATGAGCAGGCCATCAAGGTCGTCACGGACCATGGCGTCACAGGTTTTCCGGCGTCGTTCCGCCAGTTCCGCTTCACTGAAATGTATGGCCATGTATCCCCCCTGTTTACCAATCGGTCTATTGGGTCAGACTAATGACAGAAATCTGCCTGCCGTAGTCTGCCTCGCCCCGGTGTGTCATGCGCCGGTAACTGTAATAATCGTCTTCATCCTTATAGGTGTCGCCCGCCACATCCTCAACCATGCCAACGCCCGATTGCGCCAGCCGTGTCAGCACATATCCGGCCAGATCAAACTGATAGTGTCCATCGCGGGTGCTGTCCGTAAAGAACTGGGTATTGGCATCATCCAGGGCCACGATCTGATCCCGCCTGTCACCGCCAATTTCGTATGATTCGTGGCGAATACAGGGACCGACACAGGCATAGATGTCGGATGGTGCGCAGCCCAGGTCCGCCATGGCGTCCACGGTCGCCTCCAGCACACCGCTTACGGCACCTTTCCAGCCCGCATGGGCGGCACCCACAACTGTCCCTGTGGTGCTGGCAAACAGCACCGGCACGCAGTCCGCCGTCAGGATACCAAGCCCGATACCGGGCCGGTCCGTGACCATGGCATCAGCCTGCGGGGCGTCGCCCTGTTGCCACGGTGCCGTGACGTGGACGACGTCCGGCGAATGAACCTGATACAGCGAAACAAGCTGGCCCGCGTCCAGACCCATGGCGGTCTCCACACTGGCCCGGTTACGCGAGACGGCGTCCGCATCATCGTCCGATCCGGGACCACAGTTCAGCCCGCGATAGATACCCGTGCTGTGCCCGTCCTGACGGGTAAAAAACGTATGACGGACACGATCAATGCTGGAAATGATGTTTGATAGAGGCATACATATTTCTACCCCGGCAGGGACACAGGGGGAAGATGAAACTTTCCAGCGCGATTGCCATTACTCCTGCTATAGTTCAGGGTCTGAATAGCCCGCAAACAGTGCGTAACAGACCCGTCATGACGAACCCCATGCGACACCTGCTCCGCCATTTCCATGTTGCCGCCGTGCTCGGTGTGCTGGGTCTGGGCGGGTGTGCGGGCAAACCAAACGTGCTGATTTCTGACCCCATGTTGTCGGTGGACAACAGCAGGGTGATGATGACGGTTTGCCACAGAAACGAGCCCTGTACGGTGGGTTTTCTGGGTGTTTCTACAGGTGAACTGACTAAATTGTCCAATGATACGGACTATCACTGGACCGAGGCGACGTACTCCTGGGATGGAAGCAAGATTGTTGTAGCTGTCTTCCCGGAGGAAGAAATTTCCGGCATCCAAACGACTAAACAACTCGCAACGATGAATGCGGATGGCAGTGATTTCAGAATCATAACGTCTTCCGCACCGCACAAATTCAACCCATCCTTTTCTCCTGACGGGACCAAGATTTTATTCGCTCAATTGGTTTCTGCTTGGCCTAATCCCGAGTTGGTAAAAGACAAATACACTATCGACCTGTTTACTTATGATCTGGAAACACAGGAGTCCCAACGGGTTACAAACTTGCACTGGTTGCAAATCCAGAAGCCGCAGTTCCTGCCCGATGGTGAGCAGATACTGATTGGGGGGGAACGGTATCTACCGTCAGGCCGAATTTATACCACAAGCTGGGGCGATGCCATGTTCTTGGAACGAATCGTAAAAGAACACAGAATTCGGTATGAGGAAAACAAGATCTACGTTTTCCCGAACTCCTTTGATACTCAGCTTGCCGAACCATTCATTGTTCGCGGCGAGCATTCCAGCCAAGCATCTGTTGCAGCGGACGGTTCAGTCCTGTTCTTGTCTCGGACCAACAAAGATGACGGCATAGGCGGCAAGTATACATACGATCTGTTTTTGAAACGCGAAGCAAATACATTCCGTTTGACGCATATGGGCTCGTATCTGACGTTTCCTCGAATTTCCGTGGATGGGAAACACGCTGTCTTTATGAGCGACGCAGAGCCGAGAGATGCTCGTATTGGTGATACAAAGCTATGGATTATTGAAACAGACGGAACAGAGCTGCGGGAACTTGTGCTTCCAAGGTTCCCGGACGATTGACCGTTCGCTCCTGCCTTGTGACGCTACTCGAACCCAGGCAACGGGACCAACTCAGGCGACGACAACCCCATAACCTTGAACAGGCTCCCCATATGCGCCGGATTGGTCAGGCGGTCGATACGGGCGGCTGTGTCGCGGCCCTGTTCTATGCTGTCTGCGGCGGCTGCCAGTTGCCGGGCGCGGACGGGCAGGCCGAGGCTGTTCAGGAACGTGCCCTGTTCCATGATCGTGGTGCAGGTTGCGCCCGTTCGGTTTGCCACCTCAGCCAGTGCCTGAAAATCCACGTGAGCGGTCAGGTCCTGTTCGCCCGGATCGGCCAGAACCTCGGCGAAGGTGTGGTCCTGCACCGCCTGCAGTGTTTCACCCACAGACGTCACAGCGTGGCCGTAATCAACAATCAGTGCCGCACCACCACTCTTGACCAGCCGTTCGGCCAGCGTGTGCATCATACGCATGCCTGTTGGCGCGGTTTCGACCAACGAACCATCGGGCGCGCCCTGCACGGCGTCCGGGATGAAGTGCGGCTTGGCGGCGTGTTCGGAGAGCATGAACCTCAGTCCGTTTTTTGTTTCGTTCAGATCCACCATACGTTCCCGCCAGCCGCCCACCACCCGTTGGAACTGGCGCACGGGCAGGGCGTCGAAAAATTCATTGGCGAGGCAGATGACCGGGCCGTCGGGAATCTGGGAAATGTCCCGATGCCATTCGCCGTTCGTCATGCCTACGCTGCCGAGCGTTTCCCGCTGTTTTTCCTTCAGGACCGGGCTGGATTCGATGAAGTGGATCTGGGCGGCGGTGTGAAATCCCTCGACCTTGCGCGTGGCCCGGACGGCATCCGCCATGAGCGTGCCGCGACCGGGACCCAGTTCAACCCAGCGGAACGCCGTGGGGCTGCCCATGGACTGCCACACACTGGCGCACCAAAGGCCGAGCAGCTCACCAAACACCTGCGAAATCTCCGGCGCTGTGACAAAGTCGCCGCGCGCACCCAGCGGGTCGCGGGTCATGTAGTATCCGTGATCGCGATTACCGAGGGCCTCTTCCATGAACTGGGCAACCGTGAGCGGTCCGTCCCGGGCGATGCGACCGACCAGATGACCGAACAGGGGAGTCATGATTGTCCGGCGGTGGGTTTCTGTCGCAGGGCATAAACGACGAATGCAACACCAACAAGAATCATGGGTATCGACAGCATCTGGCCCATGGTTGTGCCGCCACTGAGAAAACCGATCTGGGCGTCCGGCTCGCGGAACAGTTCCACCGTGGCACGGGCCAGACCGTATCCGGCCATGAATACACCGGTGAGAATGCCGGGCCTGGCGGTGACGGCCTCGTGTCGC